>PUKV01000214.1 GCA_003550645.1 Syntrophomonadaceae bacterium
AGCTTTTTGGTGTATTAACTTTTAATTTGCCGGGTTTAAAGAACATGCCGGTAAAAAAAGTGGGGCCCGGGGGCTCCCTGGTCATGGGTATGCTTTTTGGCCTGGTTGCATCTCCATGTGCTACTCCAGTGCTTGCTGTGATTGTAACCTATGCCGCTGTCCAGGCCGAACCCTTTTACGGCAGCAGCCTGCTGTTTATCTATGGGCTTGGCCACGGCATTCCACTGCTCGCTGCCGGCACTTTTACTGGTCTGGCCCGGAACCTGCCCAGGATCAATAAGTATACCCAGTATTTAAGCTATTTTAGTGGCCTGATCCTGGTTATCCTGGGCCTGGTCCTGCTGGCCTGGGTCAACTGGTTCCAGGCGCCGGTGTAAATGCTGGTTGGAGTAAAATTTTTGGTTCTAACTTCTGAAGTTTTACGCAAAACTGGCAGAAACTATTATGGCAACAAGCGGTAAATATTTTATGCACTGGCTTTGGATGAAGTTATTTTTGAAGCCTGCCTGATAATTATTGCAGGCAGGCAAGTTCTTTTTTTATCTGCAAACCATAATTAATTTCAACAACTTTCAGTTGAACCCACTATATCTCGAAGCTGTAAATATGGTATTATAATGCAAACACAATGTTGGCAATTTACTTAAAATGGCTAATAACGGGAAAGAAGTTTAAATTGGATGTAAAATAACTCAGGTATAGCCAGCTTAGCTGCAGGTGACAGTTGCACCGTCTCCTCTTTGGCCTTAAAGCTATACTTTATGGGACGTTCGAACCGCCCCCATGGTGCCGCTTACCATTCAGTAAGGGCGATACCCTGAGGGGTTAAGATGAATGGAACTAAACGTTAGATAGAGGTATTTAATCCAGTTTTGAGAGGAGTTGATTGCCGCTTATGGAAGTAAATATACTCATTGGAGGTGCAGCCGGCCAGGGCATGGAAACGATTATGAACCTGCTTGGCAAAGCCCTGGTCAGGGAAGGCTTTGGATTGATCTATACCAAGGACTACATGTCCCGGGTCCGCGGCGGCCACAATTTTTCCAGGCTGCGCATTGCCCCGGGCAGCCCCTGGACGACGATTGAATCAGCCGATGTCCTGGTAGCGCTTAATGAAGAAACCTACCATTTCCATCAAGGTAACCTGAGCCCTTCGGGCCGGGTGATCTATGATCCGGAACTGTTCAACCTTCCTGAAGGAGAAAACAGGGCTGTTCCCGTGGAGATGAAAAGACTGGCTGAAGAATCAGGTGGCAGGGTAATGGCCAACACGGTAGCTGTAGGAGCGCTATTAGTCTTGTTAGGCCTTGAAACTCAGGCTGTGGAAGAACTGCTTAAAGACACTTTTGCCGGCAAGGACGGAGTGGCAGAAAAAAACATTAAAGCTTTGAAAGCAGGTTATGATACAGCAGCCCGGTCCTGCAGCGCCTGTTTTGACCTGCCACCCAAAAATGAGGGAAGTAAAAGACTGTTTATAGACGGCAACCAGGTCCTGGGCATGGGCGCTCTGGCCAGCGGGTGCCGTTTTTTATCGGCTTACCCAATGACCCCTTCAACGGGGATCATGAATTACCTGGCCGGTAAAACCCCTGAATACCCGGTAGTGGTCGAACAGGCCGAAGACGAAATAGCAGCTATCAACATGGCTCTTGGTGCCTCATATGCCGGGGTCAGGGCCATGACCTGCACCTCGGGAGGAGGATTTTCCCTGATGGTGGAAGGGGTATCTTTAGCGGGAATGACCGAAACCCCGCTTGTGATAGTGGTAGCCATGCGCCCGGGTCCGGCTACCGGCCTGCCTACGAGAACGGAACAGGCCGACCTTGAATTTGTCCTGCACAGCGGGCACGGGGAATTTCCTCGGGCAGTTTTGAGCGCCACCTCCCACGAGGATGCGTTTTACCGTCTCAATAAAGCCTTTGAGCTGGCCGACCGTTACCAGACCCCGGTCTTTTTCCTTTCCGACCAGAACTTTGCCGATACACACCGCTCCGTTGAGCCCTACGATTTCAGCCGACTGGCCTATAACCGACACCTGGCTGAAGCAGGCGATGTAGAGAAGCCTTACAAGCGCTACCGGATCACTGAAAGCGGAATTTCGCCGCGCGCCTTGCCCGGGCAGTTCGAAAATGAAGTTGTGTTAGTTGACAGTGACGAACATGATGAAAATGGCAATATCATCGAAGATGCTTCCACCAGGCGGGCCATGGTTGAAAAAAGGATGCGTAAACAAAAAGCCCTGGCTGAAGAAATGGACGAACCCGATCTTTACGGAGATCCCCACCCGGAAGTGCTTTTAATTGGCTGGGGTTCCACCTACGGGGTGATCCGGGAAGCTGTTGATGCCCTGGCTGCGCTGGGAACAAAGGCGGCCATGCTTCACTTCAGCGACCTGTGGCCATTGCCTCAAAAAAGGCTTTCCGGCCTGCTTGCCGAAGTGGAAAAAAGCTACTGCATCGAGAATAATGCAAGGGGACAGCTCTCTGCCTTGATCCGCAGGGAAACAGGCCTCTTAATTGGCGGTTCTATTTTGAAATATGATGGGCGGCCCTTCCTGCCCCGCGAGATTGTTGAGGAGGTGCAAAATGACCTGTAAAGCTGAACAATATATCATTGGTGAAACAGCCTGGTGTCCTGGCTGCGGTAACTTTGCCATCCGCGAAGCCCTGGCCGGGGCTTTAGCAGATCTTTGCCTGGATTCACACCAGGTGTTGCTGGTATCAGGCATCGGCCAGGCGGCAAAAATTCCCCATTACATTAAAGTGAACGGGTTTAACGGCC
>PUKV01000206.1 GCA_003550645.1 Syntrophomonadaceae bacterium
GATTCAGTTTTATGGTGCGGGTTAACCTGGTGGAAATATCAACATCGCGGGGCTGCACCTGCGATTTAGCCGGAACCAGCAATACATCATCAAAAGTAAGCCCTTCCCATCCAAATCTGTCGGACTGCAAAATATTCTCCTCCCGCCGGAATAACCAGTGATTTAATCAAGCCGCTAATTGAAGTTATCATAACAAACCCCCCGGGGAGTGTCAACAGCCCGCGAGCCCTTCCATACAGGGCGAAAGGGACAAAACAGGGTCTAATAACCTTTGGCGGCAGGATATATTTACCCCAACCACGAATCAATAATTAAAGCTAAACTATACGATACCCTTATTGATGTCAGGTCCTGGTTCTGTAAGGAAAGGATGGAGTGAGTGAAATGCCCTACCTGGAAGTTGACGGTAAAAGCATCTACTATTCCGGTAACAAAAACAGGGAAGGGACTCCGCTGCTGTTTTGTCACGGCTCAGGCGGGGGGCACCACCACTGGCTGTACCAGTTTAAAGCAATGCCGCCAGCGGTTAATCCCCTTGCTGTTGACCTGCCCGGTCACGGCCGCTCGGAGGGGAAAGCCCTGGATGATATCGACGCATACCGGGACTTTATCCGCCGTTTCTTTAACGCCCTGGGTCTCGGGTCTTTTGTCCTGGCCGGGCACTCCATGGGCGGGGCAATTGCGCTTTCTTACGCCCTAAAATACCCTGAAGATTTACGCGGCCTGATCCTGCTCGGTACCGGGGCCCGCCTGCGGGTCCTGCCCGCCTTCCTGGAAGAATTAAGGCAGGGCCGGGTCCCTGAAGCTATGGCCGGCTACCTTTACGCTCCGGATGCGCCGGAAGAACTGATCGATCTGGGCCGCAAAGAAATTGAAAACAGCGAGCCCTCTATTTACCTGGCCGACTTAACCGCCTGCGATAATTTCAATTTAATAGACAAAATCTCCCGGATTACAGTACCCGCCCTGATCATCTGCGGCAGTGAAGACAGCATGACCCCGGTCAAATACAGCCGCTACTTGGACGAACACATCCCGCAGAGCCGCCTGGAAATAATCGAGGGGGCGGGCCATATGGCCATGCTGGAACAAGCAGAAGCAGTTAACCGGGCTATCGCCAAATTCATCAAGGAGGAGCTTTCATGACCAGTAAACGCAGTTTTATGAACCTGGATGTTACCCAGGCGGAAGCAGAAAGAAACTTTTCCGGCCTTGACCCCGCCCTGACCGCAGAACGGGCCGGAGCAGAGTTTGACCGGGAAAGCGGTATAATCAAGCTGCCCTTTATAGGCCAGGAATACCGGGTCGACCACCCTTTCGGCAAAATTACGGCTGCAGACGGCAGCCCCGCTTCGCAGTACCTGGCCATCATCATCCTGCACTACCTGGCCACCGCTGATGGCACGCCGCTCACCGGGCGCTGGATCGCTTACCGTCACCTGCCCGGCGGTGACATCTATATCGATCCATTTAAAAAAAGGGCTGTTAACCCTTTTTTAAAAACATTCGGTGACCGGCCGGAGCAATTTCAGGCAGCAGCGGCCGCAATTGGCGGATACGAAGTTTCCATGAGCGGCATCAGTATGGTCATCCCGGTGCTGCCCAGGGTCCCGCTCTGCTTCGTTTTATGGCCCGGTGATGAAGAAATCGCCTCATCGGCCAATATCCTTTTTGACGAAGCGGCGCCTTCCTACCTGCCGACGGAAGATTACGCCCACCTGCCGGCTATCGTTAACGGGACCATGAAAAAACAGCTCGCTTAATATTCACATTTCCCGGCGTCCGTCAAGAGCCCGGCTCAGGGTCAGCTCATCGGCATACTCGATATCTCCACCCACAGGCAGGCCGAAAGCAATCCTGGTCACCCTGATAGACAGGGGGCTAAATAACCTGGCCAGGTAGCCGGCAGTGGCATCACCTTCCACGTTGGGGTTGGTGGCAATGATCACTTCCTGCACGCCAAGCTTTTTTATGCGCTCCACCAGCTGGTCCAGCTTTAATTCTTCCGGCCCGATGCCGTCCAGGGGGGACAAAGCCCCGTGCAGAACATGGTAAAGACCCCGGTACCTGCCGGTCTGCTCTAAAACCAGGACATCACGGGGCTCCTGCACAATGCAGAGCAGGCTCCGGTCCCGTTGATAATCGTTGCAGTAAGCGCATTGATCCGTTTCGGCCAGGCTGCCGCAGTCTTTGCAAAAAGACAGCCTGTCCTTGGCTTCCACCATGGCCCTGGCTATGGCAACAACTTCTTCCCGGGACTGCCCCAGTAAAAAAAAAGCCAGCCTCTGTGCCGTTTTGGGGCCAATCCCCGGGAAACGGCACAGGACCTCAACCAGTTTTTTCAAAGCACCGGGATAAAGCATCTACCTGTAAGGAAAGCCTCCTTAATATTAAAACATCCCGGGGGGCAGGTTCATCCCACCGGTAATTTTCTGCATTTCCGAAGCGATCATATCATCAACCCGCTGAAAAGCATCATTAACTGCTGCGATGATCATGTCTTCGAGCATTTCCTTGTTGTCCTCGCTCAAAGCCTCAGGATCAATTTGCAAAGAAACCAGGTTTTTCTGGCCGTCGGCCACGACACGGACCGCCCCGCCGCCGCTGGAACTCTCTACAGTTTTTGATGCCAGCTCTTCCTGCATCCTGCTCATTTCTGCCTGAGCTTTCTGCAGCTGCTTCATCATTTTTGACATTCCACCGTTAGGCATCTAAAATCCTCCTCTCCATATCAATCAGGATCTATCAATTTACCACCAAACAACTGC
>PUKV01000271.1 GCA_003550645.1 Syntrophomonadaceae bacterium
CACGCAGAAGAAGGAGAAAGCCGTGGTTTCCCAGAAGCATATGGACAAGCTGGCCGAGCTGAATCAGGACGTGGACATGGTGATCCAGCATCTCGATTCGCTGTCCGCAGCCGTGGCACAGGGCGTGACCGACGAGCGGGTGAAATATCCGAATCGATCCTACGTGAAGTCCCTCGCCGGCATATCCGCGCAGCGCGTCGACGACGCCGTGAATCGCGGCATCGCCGACGGCCGGCTGATCGAGGCGGAAGTGCCGCTAAAGGTTGCGCTGGCGAGCAAGAGGATGAAGCCCGGCACCGTCTACGTCAGGGTGAACACGAAGACGAAACGGACCGCAGCGGACTTCGGGTTCTAGGCCCGGCGGGGCAGAGGTCGGAAAGAACAGGAGCCCTTGGGTTCCGGCCCCCAGCACGTCCATATGAAGTCTAGGGTCGCGCTCTTTCCCCGATCAGGGGCCATCGCCGGGCGCCACGTCAGCGGGTAGATGACCTGCGGCCCGGTGTCCTCGAACAGCTTGCGGCGCGTGGCCGCGTTCCAGAAGGTCGCCTTCAAGAGTAGCGCGAAGGGCACCCGGAACATGCGCGCATGTCGGATGAAGTCTACCGCCAGCGAGAAGGGCGGGTTGGTTATGATCGCTCCGCCCTCCGCCTCGAAGCAATGCAGGAAGTTGACGCCGGTGCGGCCATAGCCCCGGTCGTGCAGCTCGGTCGCCACCACGGGCAGCCCGCGGTCCTTCATGGCCTCGGCCATCTCGCCCGTGCCCGCCGCCGGCTCCCAGACCGTCGTGAACGCCCGTTCGTCGGAGAACAGGTATTCCTCGGCCCAGCGCGTGCACAGAAGGGCGTGGGTCACTTCGGCCGGGGTGGCGTAATAGTCGGCGGGCACCCGGTCGTTGGAGCCCGACTGCCCGCCGATGATCGTGCTGGCCTTGACCGCCATCAGACGTTCCCTCCTGCGATGAAGAACAGGCCGGCGGTGGCGAGCGCCACGGGGATCGCCACGATGTCGCTCATGCAGCGCCAGATCAGGAAGCCCGCCGCGGCGGCGAAGGCGGTGACGAGAGGGGCGGCGCCGCTGAGCGTGAGCCCGATGGCGACTACGGCGACGGTGACAACCGCCAGCGTGTCGGAGCGCCACAGGATCCGCCAGAAGACGTATCCATACCATGCGGTGAAGATGAGATGTAGTGCCATAAGTCAGGTCTCCTATTGGGGTTTCATTCTTCGCAAATAATCCCGCAGTCAAACTTTAGGGATTTCATGGGCCGACCTTTGGCGTCAGGAGGAAGCTCATCTAGAAATATGCGCTGGCCTTTATAGCGCACGAGTCTGACGCCGAGGCGGCGAGATTGTTCGGCCCGATCACGGAACACGTCAGGATTTATCTGCCGGACGTGGTTCCAATAAGTCGGGCTTGTGGCTTTTACGCAGCCGAGACAGTTGGCGTTCGGGTATCCCTGTTCGTAAACCCGAGGCAAAACGATACCAGCGTCTTGAACCATGACAGCGCAATCCCGCTTTGTCATGCCCGCGTTTATCAAAACTGGCAGGACGTTTTCGCGCTCAGTCAAAACGAAATTTTCATGGCGTTTCTTTTCGTCGATAGTGAACCCGAAAACATGCCAATCTGGTTTATTCTGAGCCTCCCACAACTGCCGAGCCTTCTTCTTCAACTCGCCAGTGCATGGGGCGCCGCCGCTTTTGGCGAAGGACATGGCTTTGCGCTTGTCCCAGACTTCTCGTGCCGACGCCGAAGGGAACGCGGGGTTTACAGCCTGCTCGACTTCAACCCCAATCCACGACTGCACGTCGTCCAAGAAGCGCAGATTGTCGGCGTCTTCTTCGGCAACCGGGTTATTCACGACCCGGACATTCCCGGTCCCGTATTTTTCCACGGTCAGTTTCGCGGCGGCGGCGCTGGCCGCACCGCACGAAAACCAAACGGCAATCATATCAGGTCTCCTTTGGTGGGTCAGCGGGGATTGCGCGGCGTGCCTTGCCGCTGCGGATCAGACGGTAGATGTGCGCGCGGCTGCACCCCATCGCGGCCGCCGCCTTGGTAGCAGACTCGAAACGGTATCGGGTGCCGTCTTCGGCCTCGTAGATGAGCGGGACCGGCGGGCGGCCCTTGCGATCGCCCGGGTAAGTCTTGCCGGGGCCGAGCCCCAGATAGTCGAGACGCCCGCGCTTGCGCGCGGCGTAGACCGCCTGCTTCGTGACGCCCAGCGCCTTCGCCGCATCGGCGGCTTTGGGGTAGATCACGCCCCGTATCGGGATTGGTTCTGGTTTGTTCATGTCAGGTCTCCTTTTGGTTGCGGTCAGTCCATGCCTCCCGCAGTCGTTCTTCTCGCTGGCGCCGGCGATACTCGTCGACGGATATGAGGCCGCTTCGAGACCGCTTGGGCAGCCCTAAGCGGTCCGCAGCCCGGTTGATCGAGCCCGGATCCCGGTGTCCGGTCTCCCGGGCGATGTCTATGGTGCGGACACCCGCGGCCCACATCTCCGCGATGATCGAGTCGGCTTTCGGCACCGCACCTTGCGCTCGCGGCGGCAGCCCGAGGCGGCGCGCCGCTCGGCGCACCGCCTGTCGGCTATTATATCCTGTTGCCTCTGCGATTTCGCGTGTTTTCCACCCCGACTCCCACAGTTCCTTGATGTGATCGTCGGCGGGCTGCGGTATCCGGCCGCCTTTCCCGACGCGGCCGCGCATCGGCAGACCGAGCGCGCGTGCCGCGTGGCTGATCGCCGTTGTCGTCACGTCGAACTCG
>PUKV01000123.1 GCA_003550645.1 Syntrophomonadaceae bacterium
ATCAACGAAAAGATCGAGTGCCATTTCAAATGTAGCGGTGTCAATGCCGAGGAGATCTACCCCGGGCAGGTTGATCCAGCCCCGCAAGGAAGCAGCAATTTCTAATTTACTCACCTTTAAGTAAGTTAAAACAAATACAACATCAGATAATACCGGTTCAGGAATCAAAAGCCTCACTTCGCCATTTTCGGCCTGGCCAAGGACTTTCTCCACTTTTTCTGCCTGTTCAGGTAAATCATATAAAAGATGGCGTAGAATTATATTTGCATCAACAACCCAGTTCTTTTGTTCGCTCAAGTTCTCTTTTCTCCCTTAACTTATAAGCATCAACCGGTTTGTCTTTATCTGCATACCGGTTTAACTTACCACTTAATTCTTTATAAGCAGCAGCAGTTTCAACTACTACAGCACCGTCATAACGCAAACGAAAACGGACCCTTTCACCTTCACGAGCCCCAATTTTTTCACGAATAGGTTTAGGAATGGTAACCTGGCCTTTTTGGGTTAATTTTACCCATTTATTAAGCTCATTGCTCATAATTCTTTACTCCTATCTATAATTCTTACTATTAATATATAGTAAAGATAGATAAATGTCAAAATATTATTGTAAAAAGTGGCCTGTTAGAGCCTAAGATCTTTCTTCCAGCCGGTTAGTGACCTCTTCCCAGCTTTGCATGAGCCGGGACAGGTTTGCTTTGCTTTCTTCCAGGCGAGCGCCCAGTTCGGCCAGCTCGCTGTGATCCCCGTAGCGCTCCGGGTCGGCCAGGGTCTCTTCCAGGGTTTTGATCTCTTCTTCCCTGGCGCTGATTTCTTCTTCCAGGCGAGCCTGCTCATCCTGCAGGCGGCGTCGCTCCCTTTGTTCGGCCTGGCGGCGGTGATGCTCCTGCTGCCTTTTACGCTTCTCTTTCAGCTTTTGATCATCAGCCCCGGCTTTACGGGCAGCCCGGCCTGACCGGGCTTCCTTTTCTTCCAGGTACCGCTCGAAGCTGCAGTCATGGATAGTGATCCGGCCGTAATCCAGTTCAAAAACCCGGTTGGCCAGGCCTTTTAAGAAATAGCGGTCGTGGGACACGATGATCAGGGTGCCGGGGTAATGGGCAAGTACGGATTCAATTTCTTCCAGGGCCGGCAGGTCGAGGTGGCTGGTCGGCTCGTCCATCAGCAGGCAGTTTCCGCTTTTCAAGGCCAGGCGGGCCAGGGCCAGGCGGTTTTTTTCACCGCCGCTCAAGTCAGCCACCTTCTTGAAAACATCGTCACCCCGGAACAGGTAGCGACCCAGGTGGTTGCGGGCCTGCTTGAGATCAAGTTCAGAAGAGGCGGTGATCGTTTCAAGCAAGGTGCGGTGGGGCTCGAGCTGTTCCTGTTCCTGGGCAAAGTAGGTCACTTGCACCGAGGGACCGAGGCGGATGGTCCCGGCAGTGGGTTTTAAGTCGCCGGCAATCAGCTTCAAGAGGGTGGACTTGCCGGCCCCGTTGGGGCCGATCAGGGCCAACCGGTCCCCCCAGTGGATATTAAAGTTTAAATCACCAAAGACAGTCTTGCCGTCAAATTTCTTGCAGACAGAGTCGAAAACGACCACCTCACGCCCGCTGCGGCCGCTGTAGCCGAGTCCCAGCTTGAAACTTTGATCAAAGGTGGGGCGCTCCACTTCGTCCATTTTGTCCAGGCGCTTCTGGCGGCTTTTGGCCTGGCGCTTGGAACGTTCATCGCCCTTGGCCTCGCGGACCAGGCGCTCTTCGCGGGCTTTGAGCAGCTGCCGGCGGCGGTGCTCGCGTTCGCTGCTCCGCTGCTCTAAGGCCAGCTGTTCCTGGTAGGCGCTGTAGTTGCCGCTGTAAGATTTAACCCGGTGCCCGCGCAGGTCAAAGATGCGGCTGGTAACCCGGTCTAAGAAGAAGCGGTCGTGGCTGACCACCAGTAAGGCGCAGTGTAGATCGCGCAGGTATTTTTCCAGCCATTCCAAGGCCTGCAGATCGAGAAAGTTGGTCGGCTCATCCAACAGCAGCAGATCGAGATCCTGAAGGAGCAGGCCGGCCAGGCGGGCCCTGGGTTTTTCGCCGCCGCTGAAAGTAAAAAGATCTCTTTCCAGGTCTGCCTCGCTAAAACCCAGGCCCCGGGCGATGCCGAGCAGTTTTTTTTCCACCTGGTAGCCGCCTGCTTCTTCGAAACGGCCGGTCAGGTCAGCGTATTGTTCGAGGTCTTCACCCGAAGCTCTGCCTTCCTGTTCAGCCCGCCGGGCGATTTTTTCTTCCAGGTAAGTTAGCTTTGCTTTCAGGTCCAGGATATGGCGCAGGGGGTACTCTAAGTGACGACGCAGGGTGCCTTCTGTGAGGGGCCGCGGTTCCTGGGGCAGGTAGCCTGTTTTAGCTCCCCTGGCCAGATGAAGTTGGCCGGAGTCGGCTTCAATCTCGCCACTGATGATTTTGAGCAGGGTGGTTTTACCCGATCCGTTCGGGCCAATCAAGCCCGCCTTTTCGCCGGGCTGCAGCTGCATGCTTACCCCTGCAAGGATGGTTTCCGCGCCAAATGATTTATTAACCTGGGATAGGGTTAGTAATGGCATAGCCACTCCGCTTTGTTGGTTTTGAACCTGCCTGATCCATTATAGCGGTTGAGCGAATGCTGGTCAAAGGTGCGCAGGAAAGGTTATAAAGCGACCGGGGCAGGACTTGCTGGAAAGACAGGAAAAAAAGGATGGTTTGATTTGCGCTGCGGGCAGAATTAAAAAAAGATTAAATATTTTTTATAGAT
>PUKV01000141.1 GCA_003550645.1 Syntrophomonadaceae bacterium
GGCCTGTTCGCTGAGACGAACCTGCGGCTGTGGCAGCTCGAGGCGGATGTGATCGGCGAGGTGGAGGGGTTTGTCGGCTGGCATGGTGAGGCGTTCCTTGACGGCCAGGATGAGGTCGCTTCCGAGACGGGTGACATTTCGGTGTCGCGTGGTGCGCGGCTGTTGGACGGGTCGGCGTCACTGGCGACGGTGCCGGAGATCGGCGAAGCCTTCGGCGGCGGGTTCTTCGCCGGGGTCATCGACACTGACGCGAACTCGGCCGACATCGACGCGAACGACACCCGGCAGAACGGCAAGCGGTACGCGCTGATCGTGTCCCCGAAGGCCATCGGTGAGCCGTCGACCGAGTTGCAGTGGCGCACGTCGCGGACGGGTGTGGCTGAGGCACGCACCCGCTGGGATGGTCTGTATGTCACCGACCACATCATCGGCGGCAACGCCGGCAGTCTGTCCAGCTTCCCGATCTTCGAGTTCTGCGACCAGGTGCGCACGTCCGACCCGGTGCCGGACGACGGTGGCAGCGACTGGTACATCCCTGCGCTTGACGAGCTTGAGCTGCTGTACCGCAACCTGAAGCCTGGCACTGAGGACAACGATGTCCGCGAACAGGACCGGGAGTTCCCTGACCTGTTCCAGCAAGGAGAGAACCCGTCGTCCGATCCGCAAGGTACGGCATACACCGCATCGGACCCGCAGCAGACCACCGTCGCTGACTTTCAGGGCAGCGGCGGCGCGGAGACGTTGCAGTTCGAGGGCGACAGCGACAACAACCGCCTATGGTCCGCCACCGAAGAAAGCAACGACCGCGCGTGGCTCCAGTTCTTCCGTGGGTCCAGTGCGGGCCGCCAGGTCACCAACGCCAAGGACTCCGCCATCCTCCGGTGCCGTCTCGTCAGGCGTGTTGAACTTTGACCTTTCCTCTTCAAGCACTTCCGGGGTTGACCTGTGGCCGTCACCAAGCACCTCCCCATCTGGCGGGACGCCCATAACCTGGTCCGCATCCTCTACACCACCACCCGGAAAGCGCCACGAGAGCTGCGATACACACTCGTGCAGCAGATGCTCCAAGAAGCGATCGAGGTGTGCGTCCACATCGACACCGCCAACCGACGTCGCGGCCAGCAACGCATCGACGCCATCGACGACACACAGCAGTCCATCACCCGCGTCGCAGTCATGCTCCAAATCGCTGTCGAGCACCGCTGCATGTCCACCGGCGCAGCAGGCCAAGCCATCGACGCCACCGACGCCGTCAGCCGGCAAGCACACGGTTGGCGCCAATCAACGTCACCGTCACAGCAGCCAGAACCGGACCCGTCCACGTGACGGCCGGGAGAGCTAAAGACGCACGCTCGCCGGCCCCCCATCACCAGGGATAAGGGCTCTACGCCCAGCAACCGAAGGGTCACATCCTTCGGAAGCGTGAAGCGGCCGGCGGTTCCGCGCGTGGAACCAGAACTTCCGTGGGTCCAATGCGGGCAACCAGAACAACAACAACAAGGACAACACCAACAACCGGTGCCGTCTCGTCAGGAGCGCGTCCTGTGACGGTGGCGACAGACGACACCTACGCCGCGTACCTCGCGTGCCGCAAAGGCAAGAGGTCCGCAGTCTCCTGCATCGAGTTCGAAACCGACCTAGTCGCCAACCTCGCCCGGCTCACCCGCCAGATCAACGACCGCACGTGGCAGCCGCAGTCCCACATGTGCTTCGTTGTACTCAACCCCAAACCCCGCGAAATCTGGGCGTCGCCGTTCGCTGACCGGGTCGTCCACCACGTCGCCTACCAGGCGCTCCGGCACCGGTTCGAGCCGCAATGGATCGCCAGCACCTTCGCGTGCATCCCAAAGCGCGGCACCGGCGCAGCGTGCAAGTGGGCCGAAGATGCCGCCCGCAAGATCACCGCAGGATGGACCCGTCCCGCCTGGGTGCTCCAAGCAGACATCGCCAACTGCTTCCCGTCCATCGACCGGCACATGATGGCGGACATGCTCCTAGAACGGTCACCGGAACCTTGGCTGCGGCACCTAATCAGCGAAGTGGTGAACGTTGACGTCACCGACGGCGCACACTTTCCCGGCGACCCAACACTTCTCGACATGATCCCGCCGCACAAGAGCCTCTGGCACGCCCCGCCCGGCAAAGGCCTGCCGATCGGCAACCTGACCTCCCAGTTCGGCGCGAACGTCTACCTCGACCGCATCGACCAGGCGGCCGTCCGCGGGCGATGGGCACGACACTACGGCCGCTACGTCGACGACATGCTGATGCTCGACGAGTCACGCGACCGGCTAGAGGTCGCACTGCATCACCTCACCGAAGCACTCAACGGCCTAGGGCTGCAGCTACACCCAGACAAGACCCACCTCAAACCCGTCACCGCCGGATTCGATTTCGCAGGACGGTTCGTGCTCCCGCACCGCAGCTACCTGCGCCGCGCCACCGTCCGCAGGGCAGCGAACGCGATCAACAAGCTCGACAACAACGACCACCCCGCCGAGACGGTCACCAGCTACCTGGCCCTCGCCCGGCAGGTCAACGGCTACACACTGCGTTCCTCGTGGGCGCAACGCGCCGCACCCACCCTCAAGGTCGACCCGAACCTGACCACCGCGTCACTGCCCGGAGGCCCGCCATGATCACCGGCAGCATCACCCTCACCACCAAGCAGCTCCCTGCCGTGGCAGACAGCGTCTACCTCCTCGCAGAGGACGCCATCCCCGGCGACGGCACCATCCTCTACGA
>PUKV01000016.1 GCA_003550645.1 Syntrophomonadaceae bacterium
ATCTGGACCCTCGGGGTGTCGCCATTTTCCGATGAAAAATTAATGAGCACTTGCCGCTCCAACTCCTTTTTTGTCAGCCATAATATCCGCCGGGCCGTAAATGAAGGCCTGGCTGATTACACCCCCATATTTTTAGCCGATATACCGGCCATGTTTAGACGTCGCCAGGTCCAGGTCGATGTAGCCCTGGTCCAGGTCTCCCTTCCCGATAAGCACGGTTACTGCAGCCTCGGGGTGAGCCTGGACATAACCCGGGCGGCCGTGGAAAATGCCGACCTGGTCATTGCCCAGGTTAACTCTAATATGCCCCGGGTGCACGGGGATACCTTTATTCATCTTTCCGGTTTTGATTACCTGGTTCCGCATGAAGAGCCGATCCTGGAATACAGCCCACCACCCCCGGAAAAAGAAATTGTCGAAGCCATCGGTAATTACGCCGCCCAGATCGTGGAGGACGGGGACACGATTCAGGTCGGCTACGGGGCTCTGCCTGATGCGATCCTGTCCTGTTTTGGAGAAAAGCGCCACCTGGGTGTGCATACCGAGCTATTAAAAGACGGCTTGATCGATCTGATTAAAAAGGGCGTAGTTGACAACAGCAGGAAGAGCAAAGAAAGCGGGAAAACTGTGGCCTCATTTTGCATGGGCACAAAGGAGACGTATGAATTTATCCACGATAATCCCGCGGTTCAGTTCAAAACGATCGATTACACCAGCAATCCCATGGTAATCGGGGAACATGCCCATATGACGGCCATCAATACGGGCCTGGAAATAGATTTGAGCGGTCAAGCCTCGACCGAGTCCATTGGCAGCACTTTCTACAGCGGTATCGGGGGACTGGCTAACTTCATGCGCGGTTCTGTCCTGGCCCCGTACGGCAAAAACATCCTGGCCATGCAGTCTACTTCCCGCGACGGTGCTCATTCCAGGATTGTCCCTGCCCTGAGCGAGGGAGCGGGAGTGACCCTGACTCGCGGTGATCTCTACTACGTGGTTACTGAACACGGTATTGCTTTCCTGCACGGCAAGAATATCCGGGAAAGGGCCATGGCCTTAATCGCCATTGCTCATCCAAAATTCCGTCCCTGGCTGATTGAAGAAGCCAAGAAAAGGAACCTGATATACAAGGACCAGGCCTACATGCCCGGTGAAAAAGGCGAATATCCGGCCCACCTGGAAACATACCGGACCACGAAGAGAAATGTCCGCATCTTCCTGCGGCCGGTTAGAATAAGTGACGAGACCATTGTCAAAGATTTCTTTTACTCTTTATCGGACAAGAGTATATACCAGCGGTTTTTAACCGTACGGCGGCAGCTGCCGCGTGAAGAACTGCAGAAACGGTTTGTTGTAATCGATTATACCCGGGAAATGGTGATCCTGGCCGTAAAGAGATACCTGGGTCAGGAAGTAATCACCGGCATCGCCCAGTACTGCATCCTTGAAAACAGCCTTTCGGCCGAGGTTTCCATCGTAGTCCGCGATGATTTTCAGGGCAAGGGCATTGGCTTTGAACTGCTTTCCTACCTGGTGACGGTGGCCGAAAAGCAGGGTCTTCACCACTTTGTTGCCGATATACTGCCCGATAATACCGCAGTTTTCCGGCTGATTGAAAAGCTGGGCCTCAAGTTTGACCGTAAGTGGGACAGCGGACTGATTCACATTGTCATTTATTTAAAATAATGCCAGCGTGACTGCCTGTTAGAAACGGGAGCGGCAGTTTGCCTGTTTTTCAAGGCTATTTTCCGGTGAGGAGCATGATATGGCTTTTGAGTTGCATGAAGAATCGATTGATGCTTTGTTAGACTACCACGCAGAAAAGGGGCCTGCCTTAAACTGGCCCCATGTTTTTACCCTGCCCGCCTGGCTTCAAAGCTGGTGGGGTGCCTTCGGCCAGGGCTTTAACCCCTGCCTGTATTCGGTCTGGGAAGACCGGGAGCTGATCGGCCTGGCTCCTTTAATGGGAAAAGAAGGGACTGCCTGCCTGATCGGCAGCGCTGATGTATGCGATTACCTTGATTTTATAATCCAGCCCGGCCGCGAGGAAGCCTTTTTCCAGGCTGTCCTTCCGGTGTTACAAGAAAAAGGTTTTAAGAAACTGGTGCTAAAAGCCCAGCGCCCGGATTCCGCTTTTTTCACAGCCCTTTCCCGTAGCAGTGGTTTCACTATCCCGGCCGGGTTCTTATTTATGCGTGAAGACGAATCCTTTGAGCTGCCTTTGCCCGGCACCTGGGAAGATTACCTGGCTTTTTTGAGCAAAAAACAGCGCCATGAGGTCAGGCGCAAACTGCGGCGCCTGGAAAGAGAAACCACAAACTACCGTTATTACCTGCTAGAAAAAAACAGTGCGGTGCAGGAATTCATTCCCTCATTTTTCGAGCTCCTGCAGGATCATCCAGAAAAAGCGGAATTCTTGACCCCGCAGATGGAACGTTACTTTCAGGTTATGATAGAAAACCTGGCCCGGGAAGGTCTGGCTTGTTTCGGCCTGCTCGAAATCGACGGCACTAATGCGGCAGCCGTCCTTTACTTTGACTACCGGGAGCGCATCTACCTCTACAACAGCGGCTTCAACTCCGCTTATCGTCCTCTCAGCGCCGGCCTGCTTTCCAAGGTCCTGCTGATTCAACGGGCTATCGAACAGGGCCGGCAGGTTTATGACTTCTTAAAAGGGCGCGAAGTATATAAAAGCCGCCTGGGCGGAACCGGCATTCCCGTCTACAGG
>PUKV01000027.1 GCA_003550645.1 Syntrophomonadaceae bacterium
CTCGGCCTGCAACTGTTTTCTGCCATTATCCGTTCCTCCTTCCCCGCATACGGGACTTGTCTTTGAGCCTTACACCAAGGTATCTCTCAACTTCCTCAAGCGCATTTTCGACCGTGTAATTTTCGTTGAACTCATTATTCCGAAATACAACTGAAACGCCACCACCCTCTAATATGCCGTTGGGATTGCCTATAGCACCAATTGCGCTGGCTATCCTCTCCGGCATGGTGTCGAGATGGTCCACTATCTGATCGGCGTATATAACGAGATCCGGAAGTGCGACTAGCGGCCTTAGCAGGTCCCGTAGTTCTTCTCTGACCTCGGCGGGGATATGAGTTATCACTCGGCCCGCCCTACGCCTTTCTTCTGGGGTCGTTACTTCATCATCCCTGCGGCGCTCGTCTATCGGGTCAATCATGTAGCGGCTCATGTCAACGAACGGGAGTGCGCTCAGTATTTCCATAAGTGCATTCCATACACGGATTATCGTGTTCGCCACGGCCATGATTATCTCGCCGAATAACTCGAATACAGGTGTGAGTATATTAGCAATAATGTCGATAACTGGTTGCAGTATCTCGATCAGCACGCCGAAAAGGTCAGCGACTGTTATTATCAGCGGCATTATCGCTTCGAGGATAGGCTCCAGAAGCGCAACCAGTTCGGAGAAAAGTTCGTTGACTAGTTCCGTTACCTGCTGGAAGGTCTCCGTTTCAGTGACAAGCCCCGTTATCGCCCCGGCCCAATCAGTCTCAACTAGCCCTTTAATGAATCTTCCAGCTTCTCCTATTTCGTCAACTACTCTTTTAAAAACCCTTTGCAGTATTCCGGTATCGGGCTCATCCTTTCCTAAAAGTTCTTCTAGTTCATCTCCTGCTTCTCCAATGTTCCTCTTATACATCTCATACCAACGGATCGCTTTTTGCAAGGCTTCGCTTTCAGGGCCAAATCCTTCGCGGATAAGGCGGTCAATCTGCCTTCTCCAAATTCTTGCCTTTTCTGCGTTTTCGTCAACCTCATCCCCAAACACTTGCGCCCTAACTGATGCCTCACTAATTTGCTCCCATGTATCTTCAAATGATTCTGCAAGGTCAAAGGTTGGTTCACCAGCTTCGCCAGCCTGCCCTTCATACCTCTCAAGTGCATCTGATATTTTTTCAAGTGTTTCTTCAGTAAGAATACCTTTTTCTATCAACTCATCCTTATTCCCAACAAGCTCGGTTAGCCTTTCACGCAAGGCCATGGCCATAGCTTCCTCTTTTGACATTTCCTCGTTCAGCAGCTCAGATTCTCGTACTAACTCCCGGGCCCTCTCCCCTGCTCGGTGTAATTCCTGGCCGTAGTTAATCATGCCCTTAGTAGTTTCTTTAGTTCTCTCGTCCGTTTCTTCTGTTTCGTCTCCTGTTTCTTCAAGCCCGCTTCGGTAAACGGACAGCTGCCGGGAAAGAGCCTCTAATACCTCGTCGCTAATCTCGCCTGTCTCGTTAAGCTCTGCAATAACGCTTTCAAGAAGATTAACCTTAAAAGCTGTTGCGTCGAAGTCCTCTCCTAGAAGTTCTGCAGTGCGGGCCGCCGTCTCTGTCTGTTCAGCAACATAATCCAAGGCGTCGCCGTAGCTTTCAAGCTCCTGTATCTCTGTTCTAATTTCTTCAATTTCAACATCTTCAATTTCAACATCTTCAATATCCACATCAATATCTATATCTCTTGCCTCTAAGCGTTCTATGTGGTGCTCAAGCTCCTGCAAGTGGTTTCTTGCCTCTTCAAGCTCCTGCTCTGCTCGCCCAAGGTCTGTAGCAACCCTAAAGCCTCCGTCGGCTTCTTCATATGCTTGCTCCGCTTCGCGCACCGCTTCTTCTAGTTCTTCTATTTCTTCTTTTTGTTTTTCATATTCAGCCCTGGCTTCATCAAGGGAAAGCTGTCTTATGCTATCATCCAAGTCTAAAAAATCACCTATAAGGTCAGCTATTACTCCCCTTAAATCAAACAATGCATCAATTAAAGCAATAACCCCCATAACCAGCCAAGCCTTAGGCCCTAAAAAGGCCGCGGCAGAAGACATAGCTTTTAAGCCACCTGCAATAGTAGGAATCAGCTTTACAGCAGTCCCCAGGGCTGTTGCAATAACAGGAAGCGATGCCGCCAAAGCACTTCCGGCTATAACCATCCGCTGCACCTGTGGATCAAGGTCTGTAAACCTCTGTACTAAAGCCCCCAGGAACTGAGATACTTCCCTTAAACCGGGGATTATTACTTCTGTTATCATTGGCGCAACCGATTCAGTCATTATCGGCATAAGGTCGTTTGCAAGTTGGCGAATAAACCCCGTAAATTCAATACCAAGCTCAGCAAGGGCCATACGCCACTCGTCTGCTGATTCAAGGGCTTCTGTCCCCATCACAAACCCTGACTCTTCAGCCCTATCGGTGACACGCTCTATCTGTTCGGCGCTCAAGTCGAGAATAGGCGCAAGCTGTTCAAATCCACCTCGGAAAATGGACATTCCAAGCTGTGCACGGCGCCCCCTGTCTTCTACTTGTCCTAATCGTTCAATCAGGACCTCCATTTGTTGATCGGGGGACATTTCTTCTAGCTGCTGATAGCTAAGACCTAATTCTTCCAGCGCATTGTTAAGCGTGGCCGAACCGCCTTCGCTCCTCGTCATCTGCCTTGTAAGCGAACGCTGTGCTCTGGTCAGTGCATCGGTGCTAGTCCCTGCAAGGCGGGC
>PUKV01000190.1 GCA_003550645.1 Syntrophomonadaceae bacterium
CTTCAAAAGGAGTGCCCGGGGCGATACCCCCATCGCTGTCTCCTTCAGCAGGATCATAAACATAACCGCATACTTCGCATTCCCATTTATCCATGTGTATACCTCCTTTCAGGGGTTATAACTTGCAATACTAATATATATTACTATTTTTATCTTGGTTTTCCTGCCTGTCCCAAAAATGAATTAATACCATATTCAAAGAAAGGATGATAGCTATGCTGGCTAAAGTAGACTCTTGCACTATTGTTGGTATTAATGGGGTGCCTCTTGATATTGAAGTTGATATAACTGACGGGCTTCCTTCCTTTGATATAATTGGCCTGCCCGACGCATCCGTAAGAGAAGCCAAAGAAAGAGTAAGGGCAGCTATACGCAACAGCGGCTTTTCTTTTCCCTATTCCCGGGTCACCGTAAACCTGGCCCCGGCAGATCTGAAAAAAGAAGGTTCCTCTTTTGACCTGGCCATTGCTATCGGTTTCCTGGCCGCAACCGGGCAAATTCCGAAAGGTGAGCTCCTTGAGAGCGGGGTTTTCATCGGAGAACTCTCCCTGGACGGCAGCCTGCGCCGCATTAACGGCACCCTGGCTATTGCATTGTCCATGTCAGCCCTCCCCTCACACCGAGCCAAAACCCTTTATATACCAGAAACTAACGCTAAAGAAGCCGCCCTGGTCAACGGCCTGAAAACGGTGGGAGTTTCCACGCTGTCTCAACTGGTCTGTCACCTGCAAGGAGAAAACAATTTACAACCAGCCCGGTCCCTGTCCCGGGAAGCCTGCAAAGCCAAATCTTCAGACCTTGATTTTAGCGAAATAAGAGGCCAGGAAACAGCCAAAAGGGCACTTGAAATTGCTGCTGCAGGAGGTCACAATTTACTTCTTTACGGCCCGCCCGGCAGTGGCAAAACTATGCTTGCCCGACGGATCCCTTCCATCCTTCCTGCTCCCAGCAATGAAGAGATCCTGGATATAACCAGGATTCACAGCGTTGCCGGTCAGTTGAGCGCAAAAAGGCCCCTTCTTACCAGGCGCCCCTTTCGCAGCCCCCATCACAGCGCTTCCACAGCCGGAATAATTGGCGGGGGCAAATCGCCACGTCCCGGCGAAGTAACCCTGGCCCATCTGGGAGTTCTTTTTTTCGACGAAATGCCCGAATACAACCGGGAACTGCTTGAAGCGCTAAGGCAACCCCTTGAAGACAGGGAGGTAACGGTAACCCGCCTTACAGCCACAGTAACCTATCCGGCCGATTTCATGTTTATTGGTTCAATGAATCCCTGCCCCTGCGGTAATTACGGCGATCCCCGCCTGGAATGCCGCTGCAGCCCGAACCAGATCGTCCGCTACCGGAATAAACTCTCCGGGCCGCTAATGGATCGTTTAGACCTCCACGTCGAGGTGCCGGCAATAAAGTACGAACAAATTGAGAACAAAGATCCCGGTGAAAGCTCCGCCGCAATCCGAAACCGGGTCGAAAAAGCCCGTCTTAAACAACGGGAACGCTATAAAGAAATTGCTGTCACTACCAATGCCGGGCTGCGTGCCAAATATTTCGAACATTACTGCCCCCTGACTAATGAAGCTCGCGCTCTGCTCCGGCAGGCCTTCCAAAGCCTGGGCCTATCCATGCGGGCCCACGATCGAATTATCAGGGTTGGGCGGACCATCGCTGACCTGGACAGCTCAGAAGTTATCGATTCACCCCATATCGCCGAAGCAGTACAGTACAGAATGCTGGACAGGCAAGTGTGACATTGGGTGTGTGACATTGGGGACGGGGCAATTTTGTCACATTTGAGTAGCATTAGGAACTAAGACATTTTGTGAGATTGTGAAAATAGGTACAGGCCATATTATCATATCAGAGAGCAGGTGATAATGTATGAGTAGGCAACCCAGAATGATAAGTGAAACGGGATTGTACCATATATATTTTAGAGGTATAAACAAACAGAATATTTTCGAAGAAGAAAAAGACTATCAAAAGCATAAAGAACTGTTGTCCTTGATTAAACAAGAATTGGATTTTAAATTATATTCTTTCATATTAATGTCCAATCATGTTCATTTGCTCTTTCAAGAAAAAGAAGCAGGTGCCAGCACTACAGCAATGCACAAATTATTAACAAACTATGCTGGCTGGTATAACAAAAAATATTCAAGAAACGGCAGTCTGTTTGGAGAGCGATTTGCCAGTAAACCAGTTGAAGAAGATAAGTATTTGTTTTCCCTGGTAAGATACATTCATCAAAACCCCATTAGAGCCGGTGTTGTAAGTAATTTAAATAATTATAAATGGAGCAGTTATCATGATTATCTTAGCGGTGCTAAATACCCGGAGGTTCTTACAGATACCGGTTTTTTATTAGATTACTTATCCACAAATAAAGAAACAGCCATGCAACTTTTCATCAAATCACACGAAGAAATAATTAATGAAAGATATGAAATCTGTTATAGACGCCGCTTGACTGAAGAAGAAATCAGAAACAGGATAATATCAATTATAAATGGTAAAGAACCCCATACAATAGCTTCATTACCGAAGCATGAAAGGAATATTCTACTAAAAAAATTAAGGGAGCAAGAGAAGTTCTCAATCAGGCAAATAGAAAGAGCAACCGGTATATCCAGGGGAATCATTTCTAGAATTAAATAATATCACGTGACAGATTTGCCCCGTCCCATTTGTTTGCTCGCCATTTGTTTGCTCGATTATCAGCAGAGTCTACCGCCACCAACAGCGGTAACCCTACCTGCTGCGGTCTCGAAGCCAGCCTCTCCTGAACCCGAAGCCAAATGGTCGGCTATCACGGGGATGTTACGGAGCATACCTGTAAGCCAGACCTGGATATCCCGTAACCAGCGTTTTAACACTCAACCAGGTTTGCTAATTCGCACCAGCAGACAGTTTTGCTTATACTTACAGTTTGTGCTATGCTTAAAAAAAGTGAATATTAACAAGGGGAGCTGAGGTGACTCGGCTGAGAAAGAACTGTAACTGTTCTGACCCTTTGACCTGATCTGGATAATGCCAGCGGAGGAAATGTTTAAGCTTGGTTGAAAACCTTTACCTGGTACCTGCAGGTAAAGGTTTTTTTATAAGACAGGAGGGTACTCAATAATGATGATCTTCTGGGTTATTTTTATAACTGTTGCTTTTACCGTACTGGCCCTTATTTATGTTTACATAACCCGGGAACGCTTTAAAACCGTCGACTCGTTCCTGACAGCGCGAGGAACGCTGACTACGTGGGTGGCCATGGCAACCGTTTTGGCATCCATTATGGGAGCCTGGATTTTATTCAGCCCGGTGGAAGCCGGCACCTGGGGCGGTTTACTGGCGTTTGGAGGTTATGCCGTAGCCCAGGCGTTGGCCGTGATGATGTTTGCTGTGATAGGCCCAAGGTTACGCAAAATTGCTCCCAGGGGCTCTACACTGACCGAGTTTGTGTATTACCGGTTTGGCATACCGATGTATATTCTCACTTTAATAAGCTCAGTTTTTTATATGTCAATTTTTTTGGCCGCAGAGTTAACCGGTATTGCCCTGGCAGTCAATTTGATAACCGGTCTTCCCCTGTGGCTAACTGCCTTAATAATAGGGGGCGGAACATTAATCTACACAACTTACGGAGGAATACGCGGTTCTATATTTACCGACAGTATTCAAGCTATAATAATGATCCCGGCCCTGTTAATAGCCTTTATTGCAGCGGTGCACTTTCTCGGTGGCATGGGAAAAATTGTATTACGCGCTCAAGAAGTATCTCCAGATTTACTTGGCTTCGGTCACCGGGGCGGCTGGGAATTCGCGGTAACTTTATTAATAGCGGTTATTGCTGCCAACGCATTTCATGCAGGCTTCTGGTCACGCGTCTTTGCCGCAAAGGATGATACAACAGTTCGTAAATCATTTATGGTGGCAGGATTACTCGTCGTCCCCATTATGATGCTGGCCGGGTTTTTCGGGATTATGTGGATCATGCTGGAAGAACCTGCTATGCCTTCGGCGGCACTGTTCGAGGTTGTCCTATCCGTAACACCATCCTGGGTGGTTGGAATAGTAATTGTTCTTGGCATAGCACTGGTAATGAGCAGCGTGGATACTGTAATAAATGGCATCGCCAACATTCTTACCGTTGACCTGGCAAGATTTAAGAATGATCTCAGCCCGGAAATTTTAAAGATGTATGCCCGGGTTATCACAGGACTCATATGTTTGGTAGTTGTTGTAGTTGCTTCTCAGGGCTACAGCGTACTGTACCTGTTCTTTATCGCCGATCTGATTTGTGCCGCTGCTCTTGCCCCCTTACTTTATGGACTTTACTCAAATCGAGCCCAGGGCTGGGCTGCTGCATTAAGTACAAGCATTGGCCTTTTCGCCGGCGCCATATACTTCCCAGACCCAGGTTTCACCAGGGGTAATTTGTTGCTTTCTTTCGCAGTTGCCCTGGTCATACCAGCAATATTAACATTTATTCTAAGCCGTTTTGGCAAGCCGATAAGTTTTGACGAGTTAAGTAAAAAAATCGGTGATGTGCCAGACATAGATGTTGGATAAAAGAAAACAGAAAAGCAATCGGAGATCAAAATAAAGTTTTAATTTGCAAAGATGCGTAAATTTATTGCCCCCGTCCCGATTTTTCCCGTGACAAAATTACCCCGTCCCCGTTGTCACGTTAGAGGCCTTTTCGGTAAATTTCAATTACCACGTAATTCACCAGCAATTCCATAATCTCTGGCGGTAAGGCGTCAAAAAGTTCATTTAGCATGGCCATTTCTTGCGGCAGCCCATCTTCCAACCCGAAAGCTTTCAATAGTTCAGGTCCGTATCCTTCGATATAACCTTCCAGCTTATTCATGATTTGCCTGAGCGCTTCATAATCCATTTCTCCGGCAGTCAGGCCCATGATCATACCAAATCCTTTTGCCATCTCTCCAATCTCGGATGGAGGTGCTTTGCTTACTGCCTCTTTTGCTTGCTTAAGGTCAGTTATGAATTGCCCGGATGATTGTTCATGAATAGGAGTAACAGTCAAATGAACGCTGCGCGGGATTTCCATCTCTCGAATTCCACGCTGTGGCAGCAGGAACCAGCCCTTATTTAACATCTCATCACTCAATTGGAAGATATCGACTTCTTCTGAGCTGAAAGCAACAACAGGCGATCTCGGGCTTCCCATGATGTTGAAATGCAATTTCTTTAAGCCGTCAAGCACCAGGTTCCTGGCTTTGATAAGTTTGCGGGCCAAATCCAGGTAGCCCGGTTCACCTTGATAATGAAGGGCAGCCCAGGTTGCAGCTATTGAACCTGCCGATCTTGAAGAAAGGACCCCCGGATTGACTATCGGGTAACCCGGCCAGCGCAGGTTGACATACTGGGAAAGCATTTTGTTAAAGCTTTTCCTGAAGAGGATAATGGAAGCTCCGATGCTTGAATATGCATATTTATGCGGGTCCATCGAAATCGAAGAAACGCCGGGAATGGTGAAGTCAAAATCAGGTATTGGCTCCCCCAGCTGCTTGAGAAAAGGCAGCACAAATCCTCCCACACAGGCATCAACATGAAACCAGACCTGCTTCTCTTCGGCTATTTCTGCAAATTCTTTAATTGGATCAAGGGTACCAAAAGGCCAGTTGGGAACGGAGCCAACCAGCATAGCAGTATTGTCCGTAACCGCTTCCTTAATGGCATCCGGATTTCCTTCCAGTGTTTCTGGATCGACTGGAACCCGGACCACTTTTAAGCCCATGTATTCAGCAGCTTTGTCGTAACAGGGGTGTCCGGTCACCGGCATGACTATTTCTGGAATCTGAAAACCTTTCTTGATAAAGAAAGTATCTCTTGCCGCTTTTACAGCCAGGAAGACTGATTCAGTACCGCCAAATGTAAAAGTACCTACTGCCTCTTCATCGGCATTCATCAAAGATTTGGCAATATCGATTATGTCCTTTTCCAGTTTTATGGCGCTCCGAAACTCCGTGATATCAAGAATGTTTTTATCCATATACATAGTAAAAGCCCGGTGAAGCAACTCTCTTAGTTCTTCGGATCCGGATTCAAAGGCGATGGTAAACAATTTGCCGCTGTAAGGATCGGCGTCAAGCCTTGCATACTCTTCCAACCTGTCGATAATCTCTTCTTTAGAATAAGGTTTTTTTGGGAAGACCATCACAACTGCCCCTTTCAAAATAAATATAATTAGCATTGCTGTCGAACTAATTGTAGCAATTTTCTGTTTTGATTGTCAAATGATTGGCGAACTTATTTATCGTAATTTATTTTTACTGTAACAATTACAAAGTGTGCCGTCATAGGAATAACATCTTTCCTAATAACACAAAAGAACCGTCCCTCTCTGTGTTGCCTGTTGTTTTATTTAATTGAAGCTTAAGTTATAATAGCATTACAAGCCAGGATAACATTGATAAAGCTTTGTTCATTCCAGGGTTCGATATTCCCACTCTGCCTATTCTTTCAACATAACAAGAACCGTTTAAAGATAATAGCATGACAGGTGAGCAGGTTTTTACTCAAAAAAAAGAATCAACAACCTGGTAGTAGTTGAGTAAATACAATATAAGGATGATTTGCTTGCGATACTTAGCCCTTTTAGCCCTAATTGTATTGATATCCTTCTATGCCAATTATACAGACGAGCCGGTAACCGACATCGATGTTGCTATTGATGGTGAAAAACTTGCTCTAGAGCACCCGGTCAAAATAATTGAAGGTACCATCTATGTACCGGTGGCATCTATCTATGAGAGGCTGGGTGTAGATCTTAACTGGCGTGAGGGTGAACAGACCCTCTACGGCACCATCGGCGATTTTAAGCTGGAACTGCCTGCCGACAGCAAAGAAGTCAAAATTAACGGTAAAGAACAAGAGTGGGAAAGCCCGGTAAAATTCTTTAATGAGACTGTATATACCCCTTATGAACCTTCAATCAAGGCGCTCGGCCCCTTCGTGGAGTGGAATTATACTACCGGAACCGTGTCGATCTCCACCCCGGATACTTTTGACCCTAAAGACCCCGATCCGGACCGTAACGAGCCGCTTTTACATGTTGCCTATCCTCCACATTCACCATTCTACTATTATGATACTTCCCTGTTTTTGTTCGGGACCACCCGCTCATATGCCCGGGTGGATATCACCGTAAACGGAGAGCCGGTCCAAAAATATGATCCCAGAACTGGAAACTTTTTGACCATGGTAGAAATCCCGCAAGGAGAAGAATATAGCATAGAAGTTAAAGCGGCCTATGAAGAGGGTTCTACTTCAATCGAACGGACGGTCATTTATCCCGACTGGTGGGAGGCAATGCCCTGGAGCCCGCTTGATATTCATTCTACCCGCTTAATCCCTTCCGAAAACCAGGTCCTTTCGCCCGGGGACGAACTCCAGGTTGCTGTCCAGGGCAGCCCCGGGGCAGCAGCTTACTTTCAAATCGGATATGAAGGCAGCTTGATTCCCATGACAGAGCTTGAGTATCCTACCGGTCCACCGGGAAACGGCGGTATATATGGCGGTACTTACGAGGTTGGGTGGGACGATGTACCTTCAGCAGGGCAAACCCGTTTCCTGCCAATAATTGTAACTCTGTCCAGGGACGGGAACCAGATCAGCAGGGAAATGCCAGGCCAGGTAAGCTTCACTTCAGATCTCCCCTATAAGATCGTGGAAGTGAAAGACCGGGCCGAATTAAACTGGCGCGGCTGGCTGCGCTTGATTGATGACAGCTATAATGATCTGCTTTCCGACACCAGGGGCGGCACCGGCTACCCGAGTTCTGTTACCGGCTATTTATGGGAAGGCTCCCGTTTTGAAGTATGTGGTTCTTCCGGAAACTACTACCGAACCAAAATTAACGGCAGCACCTACCTGATCAGCAAGGGGGCCGTAAATGTCGTTGAAGGTGTAGACGCCCTGTCCTCAACTGTGAGTTCAATCGAGGTCAAAGAGTCAAGGGGAAAAGTAACAGTTCAGTTGGACACTACTGAACGGGTGCCGATTAAGGTGGAAGATGGAACCAATAATCTCAGCATCACTCTTCACAATACAGAAGTAGATGATGACTTCTTAAAGCCCGCCTTACCTGAAGCGGTCACTGATCTAAGCCTGACAGATCACAAAGATGCAAATACTGCTGTGCTTTCAGTTGAACTTGATCTAAATATGATCGGGTTTGACTGCATTTGGGAAGAATCTGAGCTGGTTCTCGAGATCTATAAACCTCCCAAAATTGATCCTGAGCATCCATTGAAAAACAAACTTATTGTCGTCGACCCCGGCCACGGGGGAAAAGATACCGGGGCACCCGGGCCCGGTCATTACCACGAAAAAGATTCGGCACTGGCCATGAGCCTCTATCTTGAAGAGCTGTTATCCGAAGCGGGAGCCAACGTTTATTTAACCCGCGATGAAGATATATTCGTAGATCTTTATGAACGCACTGACTGGATGATCGATTACGGGGTCGATTTTTTTATCAGTGTCCACTCCAATGCCCACAGCCACGGGGCCGATGCGGTAAATACCCACGGCCTGATGACCCTTTATAATTATGACCATAATGAAGAACTGGCTGAAATTATGCTTGATTCCATGGAAGAGGTTATGGATCTGCCTGCAATCAGGACCTGGAGAAGAAATATTGCCGTTCTCAAACATACCCAGGTGCCCAGCGTCCTGGTGGAAGCCGGGTATATGATGCACCCGGAAGACAACTGGCACATCCTTCACCCGGAAGGGCAAAAAAAGTTTGCCCGCTCTATGAAGGAAGGCATAGAAAACTATTTCCTCGGGCTGGTAGAGCAAACTTCTGACTAGTTTTATGCTTACCTGCTAATGCTTCACGCTTGACAATTACACAGGCAGACATGGCCCACTAAGTCACAGGTTCTGATTTATATCCTGGTGGACTGTCTCCCTCTGAACGTCCCGGTCTTCGCCGGGCATACAAGTAGTTGCCACGCTGAAGCGTATAGCCCGCTTTAAATCGCAACATCTGCAGCTAAAACCCCGACTACTTTATGATCATAGTAAACCGGAACAGCGATTGCCACACAGGCGTTATGCGTTAACTGTGAATAATATGTGTCAGAAACGTGGGTATTGCCAGCGGCTGCTTCCAGAAAATAAGGCCTGAAAGAAACATCCATCCCTTCAGCTTCTCCGTTTCCGGAACAAAGAATTGTTTTCTCCTCTATACCACAAAAAAATACCAGTTCAAGCTGCTTGTTTTTCCTCTGTAGATCACCAATTAAATTGCGCTTTTTATTTATGTCACCACTTTTCATTTCCACTTTTTCTGTCAATTGCAGCAATTTCTTTTTCGTTTCTTCAATTATTTTCTTTTGTTTGCGATTTATTGTTACTTTCTTCTTGCTGCCGGAAAGGTTGGCAATCACCTCAACCTGATTGTCCGTCATTTCTTGAAGCTGCTTCGTGGTATCTCTAATTTTTGACATCAGGTTATGGTGATGCTCCGTGGAAGCATTGATTTCCTGCATATTAGCGGCAGAATCTTCAGAAGCGGAAACAAGTGCCTTGATTACTTCTGCACTTTCACTGGTTTTGTCCAGCTGCATTTCTATAAACTTATTTACTTCGGTAACAGTTTGGTTGATCATTTGGGCATTTTTTACCAGTTCTACAAAATACTTTTCAGTTTCCCTGACTTCTTTGACATTATCCATAAACATACTCAAAGAAAGCTCTACATTTTGAGCTGTATCTGCTGTCTGGCTCCTGATTTCTTCAGACATGGTATTGATGTTTTCTGTAGATAAACGTACTTCTTCGGCCAACATTTTTCCCTCTTCTGCTACCACTGCAAAGCCCTGCCCCTTTTCACCTGCCCGCTCAGCTTCAATGGCTGCATTTAAAGCCAGTAGTTTTGTCTGCTTTGCAATATTGGAAATAATGGCCATAATGTCGCTTATTTTTTGAGATTTTTCATCCAGGTTCCTGATCTTATCCGCTGTAAACTGGTTTGATTCAGCCGTCTTGTCAACCGCCTCCAAAAGGTTTTGCAGGTTAGAATGAGTTTGATTCGAAGTATTGTTAAACTCTTCCATGACTGCAGTAACTTGTTTAATTTGCTCTTTTAGGCTCTGAGCCTGATCAAGTAGTTCCTGCAGCATAGCCTGCATTTCATGAGCAGAAGAGGCACTTTTGTCGGTGACTTTAACCACATCTTCTACAGATCCCATGATTTGCCTGCTGGAATCATCAGCCTGTTCAATGTTCTGCAATATGTTTTTTGAATAACTCTGCCCTTTATCGGCAGATACTTCCAGCTGGCTAATTATTCTTTTGATGTTCTTATTAACATTAAGGAGAATTAGATAAAACAAAAATGTCACTGCCGCCCCCCCGAGAAAGGCTTGCATAACTAAAGCCTGGTAGTCTTCTTCAAAGTGTTCAAGCCCAACAACCGTATGAAATAAGGCATAGTTAAGTAAAAGGAAGAGCAATCCGGAGGATAAAAAGACCAGAACCATCGACTTCTTGTTGATAGTAATCACTTCCTGTTGTAGAGTTTCTCACTACCATTGTCGACAGTACTCTATAATAGTTAATGGACCAAGCAGTTGTTTCTTTCCATAATATAGCATAACGTGACAAAATTGCCCCGTCCCTACTGTCACGCGTCCCTACTGTCACGGAGCCCCGGATTTTATCCGGGGCTCTAACAGTCACAGCTTAGGAAACCAGGCTATTTAGCAAGTCATAGAAGCCGGGTATAGAATTATCCACCGCTTCTGCACTGCTGATCGTAGTTTCATTTTTTGCATAAAGGGAAGCAACCGAAAGGGCCATGGCAACCCGGTAGTCGCCGTAGCTGCTGCATTCGGTCCCGGCTAAACTTGCCCCGCCTCTAATAATTACTCCGTCCCCTTTTTCTTCAATTACTGCCCCCATGTTTCGGAGTTCCTGGATAATGTTGTGCAGCCTTTCAGCTTTTTTGGACCTGAGGTCGGTACCGGTTTTGATTGTCGTGTCACCATCGGCGTAAACAGCCGCAACAACCACCGCCGGAATATCATCAATAATCCGGTTAATAACGTCATCGTTAAGTTCTACTCCTTTTAACTTTCCTCCGCCTTTAACAACCAGGTCGGATACCGGTTCATTGTTGTATTCTCTTTCATTTTGGATGCTGATGTTTGCCCCCATCATACCCAGGGTATCAAGTACACCGGTTCTTGAAGGGTTAACCCCAACCTCGTTAATCTTCAACTCTCCACCCGGAGACAGGGCTGCAGCCAGGACCAGGTATATGGATGATGAGATGTCCCCGGGAATCACCAGTCTCTCTCCCCTTAATTTTGAGGGGCTGTTTAAAGCTATATGGCGATCGCTCATTTTATTTATGTCGGCGCCGAGGTAACGGAGCATTCTTTCAGTATGGTCCCTGGTACAGTATAGATCAGTCAATTCGGTGATACCCCTGCTGAATAGAGCTGCGGTAAGGAGGGCAGATTTGACCTGGGCACTGCTGACTGGGAGATCGTGTTTTAGAGGCATCAGGTCGTATCCCCGGATCGAAAGGGGCAGGAGATCGTTTTCGCTTCTACCCTTAATCGTGGCGCCCATATCCTGCAGGGGACCGGTGATATTTTTCATGTGGTGCTGCTGCAGTGATTGACTGCCGGTAATGGTGGAGAAAAAAGGCTGACCGGCCAATAGCCCAGTCAGCAGGCTGGCCGCGATTTCAGAGTTTCCTACATCCAGGACATTTTCCGGTTCTTTAAAACCCCGCAGCCCCTTACCATGAATCTTGATCTTACTGTCATCTTCTTCATACTCAACTCCCAGCTGGCTCAAACAATCAAGTGTGGCTGCTGTATCTCCCGTCTGCATCAGCCCTTCTATCTCCACAGTGCCTTCTGTGAGAGATGCATAAATCAGGGCCCGGTGGGAAATTGACTTGTCGCCTGGAGCCTTCAGTTCTCCTTCAATTTTCCGTACAGGCTTAATCTTGATATCCATTTAAAACACCCTTTCTATTAAATTAGATTTTTAATCGCCTTGTGTGGCGCAAGAACCGCTTAATCAAACCTTGTTTGGCGCCGCATCTCATTGAACAAGGACACTATAATGTAGTTACAATATCTCAAGGTCCGCAAAAACAAAAAGCTTTCGTCCATAGGGACGAAAGCTCAGGCTTCACGCGGTACCACCCTGGTTGGGCACGTATTGTGCCCCCCTCATTCAAAAGGTACGGGCCAAAACTCGAAGGGCCTTATACCTCCTTCCAGTTAACGATGAAAGCCACCGTCAAGGCCTACTGGCCGGCTTGTTAAAACCGGTTTTTCAACCTGCAGCTCCAGAGGGAACTTCTCCTGGCTGTTATACCACCGGGCTTGCAGCCCCCGGCCCGGTGTCTCTGGGGTAAACGCTGCCAGATTACTTTCCTCTCTCATTGCCTTTATGATGCTATAAAATTGAACCTAATTATACAACAGGGATATCAATGCGTCAATAATATTTTTTTCATTAAGTCATTTTCGAAAAGCTGTACTATGGTCGATAAATTCAGCGCCA
>PUKV01000075.1 GCA_003550645.1 Syntrophomonadaceae bacterium
CATAAAACACAATCAATGGTCGACGAGTTGGGGCGCGCAGCCGATATGCTCGACCAGCTCAACCTTGTCCAAACGCTCGACGACATCCCGACCGAACACGTACCGCGTAAAATCAGCGAGAACTCATCGGGGACGGTGAGGCTGACACTTCGGAAAGATATGGTACTGAACGCCGATCTTGGCGTAAACGGCGATTACCAGCCGTTAGTGTTCACTGGCGGCGGGCCACTCGTCGTCGATGAACCGTGTGTAATCATCCGAAGCAACCCACATTCCAACGATGACCACTGACCGACAGCGAAACCTATCGGCGGATGTGCAAAGCCTGAACGTCAGCCTCGGTTCGTTGTTGGCAGCTCGTAACAGCCTGCTGTATCAGCAAGCAACTGAAGGAAAATTCGACGAGCCGACTCATGCAGAGTTCGAATCTGAGGTTCGAACGATGTATGAGGAGTTGTTTCCGTACCGAAATCATAACGCGATTCAGGAGAAGTGGAAACAGTTTCAGTTAGATGCGATTCCCGTTGAGTGCTCTCGCATCATCAAAAAAGAAGACGAGGGTGTAGGCCACTTCGGTATGGAATCTAATGGCGATGATGACGACCCAATCGTCCAGCACGCCCCAGTCGACTGGTTGGTCGAGTGGACTCGTGGATTTAAAGAAATCCTGAAAGACCTCGGGTTGACAGTCCCAGTAAGAAACGCCAGCGGCGGTGCGACGTTGCGCTATGGCGACATCGCAAACGCCCGGTTCGGCGCGTTGGGCGACTTTGCGGAAACTGAGTTCGCACAAGCACTCATCGACGACATTGAAGGCCAACGACAGGGCGGGGCGATTATCGTTGTTGATGCCGAAGACGCGCGGACAGGCGTTGGCAAAACCAGCGCCGCCGTCGCCTTCGCGCGGTTGGTCGCAAACCTGTTTAAATACGACCTGCAACCTCGAGACCTTGTGCTGTCGGGCAAAGAGTACCTGAACCTGTACCAAACCCAACCCGGCGAAGAGCAGGTATCGGTCGCCGTCTGGGATGAAGCGGTCGGGGCCGGGTCGGGTGACGCCCGGCGTTCGATGGCCCAGGACAACGTCGACTTAGGCCGAGCGTGGCAGATCATGCGAACTCGGCGGGTGGTCACATTCGTAACGCTGCCTGACTGGGGCGATCTCGACTCGAGGCTTCAAAAACTCGCCGACTATCGGCTGTGGTGTCGGCGGGACATCGGTGAGGCGATGGCCTACGAAATTGGCACGGATTTCGTCGGCGGCAAGCTCCGGGTTCGGGGGCTTGGGCCTGGTGACGGCGCCGAGCCGATTCAGTTCCCCGATATGGGCGGGATGAACGACCCGCTGTTTGAAGCACTGAAGCAAAAGAAAACCGAGCTTATCGAATCGGGGACGCTCGATGCTGATTCGATGCACCAAGATGATGCCGAAGAGGAACCTGAAGAGACGGGCCCCGATTTGAAGCAAATAGCAAGCGAAGTCGCTGAAAACGTCGGTGATTACACGGCCGTTCACGGCGGCAACGGTACAAAGTACATCGATAAGAATCTCATCGAATTAGAGCACGATCTGTCGCTTCGGAAAGCAAAGAAGGTCAAAAGCCTTGTTGAGAAGCGAGGGGTAGAATTATGAACAGAGACACAGCACACACAGCGCATATACTATATATTATATCGCGCGAGGCGTCAAAATCCGATATTTTCGGCCTGAGGGAAAGGGAGTATGTCTAAGGTTCCAGTCGACATCGATGACGCCGGCATCTTTGCGTTGGTTGTGTTGGCAACCATCACCACCGCCGCCGCGATCTCGACGGCTGGGTATTCGCTCTGGCTGGTCATCCCCGCGTGCGCGATGTATCTGTTAGTCGGCGAGCTGGCAGCGCGTCGACTGGCTGGGTTGAAGGAGGCGGCTTGAATGACTGTCGAACACGGCCCGTTGTTCGACGACACCCACGAAGAGAACTTCAGTTGGTGGTTGTCTGGCAAGATGATCTCCTCTCTGGTCGCGCTCTTTCATTTCGCAGGCGCGTCTATCAGGTATGACACAAGAGCGAACCGACTCTCGTTGTATGGTGAAAGCGAGAACGCAGGCAGCCCCAAGAAAGCAGGCTTCCTAACGGGTTTTATCGGTACATTCAGCCTTTTTACCTACTTCGTGGTCATGGCTTCAGTTGCGGTTACAGGACATATTGTAGCAGACTATTCAGTGCTGCTCGCGCTTCCGTTTACGCTGTCCGTAATTTGCATTTGTCTTTTGCTCGGTATATCTGTCGAAGGGCACGGGAAGCGGATGAAACAGATGACCGTAGTCGACCATACCACCGAACCACTCCCAGACGACCTCGACGACCTCAAACAACAGTTCGTCGACGGCGATCTCGACGACGAGGAGTTCGAAGCCCAGCTCGAAGATCGGTTGACGGAGGTCGACGGGTGAGAGAGTACGTCTGGTTTGCTCTTCGACACCCGCTCAAGACAATCGGTGTCGGTATCGGGTTCCTACTGGAGTCTGCATGTGTATCCGATGTGCAGTGGCTCGGCGTGCATCACCAAGTCCAATCCGGTGAGAGTACAACAGACCACCAGTTTGCCGAAGGGATTGAGCACTAATCAGCCTGCCTCAGACTCCCCCATGATAGGGCATCTTCCGGGGTCCAACCCCTGGGTAAGCGTGCTCGAAACAGGTGTCTAAAACGGATTATTGCCTCAGAGGC
>PUKV01000070.1 GCA_003550645.1 Syntrophomonadaceae bacterium
ACCTTGAAGCTTCTCTTCCCGATGGTTCTAAAACACTTGCTTATAACCATCAAAAAATTTCGTCAATAAACCCCCTAAAAAAGGAGTTTTCACTCCCGGGTTGGGATAAAAGTTACAGCAAAGATGAGCTTGTTAACCTTTTAGAACAATACCGGCAAATCGATGAAGAAAAACTTTGGGAAAACCTCGGTTATTTTATAAATAAAATCATACCGGTAGCTGAGAAATCCGGTGTAAAAATGGCTATTCACCCTGATGATCCGCCTTGGAGTGTTTTCGATCTTCCAAGAGTTATAACCAACAAAAATAATATAAACCGATTTTTGAATTTATACGACAGCGAGGCAAACGGCTTAACATTATGTGCCGGTTCTCTGGGAGCAAATAAAAACAACGACCTTTCGGCCATTATCCGCAACTTTGCCGACAGAATTCATTTTGCTCATCTAAGAAATATAAAAATAACAGACACCTATAGTTTTGAAGAGCGGGCTCACCCCAGCGCATGCGGTTCTCTAGATATGTATGAAATAGTAAAAGCCTTACATGAAAGCGGTTTTGATGGTTATATCAGGCCGGATCACGGAAGAATGATCTGGGGAGAAACCGGAAGATACGGTTACGGACTTTTTGACAGGGCATTGGGTGCTACATATATTCTGGGATTATGGGAAAGTGTAAGTAAACTGAAGAAATAGCCAAGTGCCCCAAGCACAAACATGTCTCGCGGGATGAGACTACAGTACGCCAGAGTAGTAATTTTTTCTTTGCCCTGGTCGGTGCAACTACAAAAAAGGGCATGGTTATATACCATGCCCAGAAAATGCGTATTGCTTTGTTGCAGTACAATGAATTTACCATCAATCATCATCCATCATCGAGTCTAACACTGACTAGAATGAAGCTACAAATTATATTTTTTACATTTCTTCTTCCATCTCAGGCTCCAAATCATCGTCAAAATCCTCGTCCATTTCACAACCTATTACTGCTATAGAGCCCAAAATGAACAAAGCTAAGAACAAGTAAGCCAGCAGCTTTTTCATCTATAATACCTCCTTTTTTGGAATAGAAATAATGGTTATTAATACCTCACGCGATACTTCACAATAGCATTATTATCATTCTATGTTAGGCAAATATAACCCTTCTAAAAAAATTAAAGTTTATATATTATTTGCAGAGTTTACACAATGTTTGCAAATCCTGGCTGTTCATTGACACAGTTGCAGCCAATATATAGCCCTTAGCGCCTTCTTTTACTAATAATTCTTTAGCATTTTATTATTCTTCCTTTTCAATACCGGCAATAATTCGGGCCATTTTCATTTTCTCTTCCAGGTTACCTTGGCGCCTGATCATTACTCGTTGAGCCTGAGGTGGACCTGCACCATGAAGAGACTCTGTTCGGTAACCAACAGCAGCCGCTCCCAAGGTTATATTTTCAATTAGGCGCAGCACTCTTAAACGATGCTCTGTAGGTATATCGGCTACGCCCTTAAAATATTTTTCCAAATAGGGGCCCAATTCAGGATGACGGTAGTCTTTTTCCGAAGGCATAGTAACCATCAACCCCCCGGCGATATCTTCAGCCAGGCGGGCAATTTCATATGGAAAACGCGTAACATTTAATTTGCAAACATTGGCCAGGAGTAAATCAATCAGGTAGGTCCCGGAAGCGGTAGCAAATCCCTGACTTGAACAGGCTATCCCACAAGCATAGAGGGTTTCATTTAATTGAAGCATCTCGATTATTTTATCCCTTATATGAGACGCTTTGGCAGTCCCATTGTATTCTGCTATTAATGCTGCCGCCCCAATAAGCACATCACCAACTCCTACTTTACAACCACCGTAACTCTGTCGATGATAGCCCGCAAAACGTTCTACCAGTGAACCAGAATAGCTGTATTCACCACACATAAAGACTCTATCCCATGGTACGAACACATCATCAAAGATAATCAGGCACTCCTGACCGCCATATTTGCAATTCCCCACATCCATATTGCCCTCTTCAAGTTTACGGGTATCACAGGACTGGCGACCGTAAACATATATAATTCCCGGGCTATCACTTGGCAAAGCGAAACACAGTGCATAATCGGCATCTTCCTTACTCATGTTCATAGTAGGCATAACAAGTACTTCATGAGAAGACAAAGCTCCAGTTTGATGAACTTTTGCACCTTTCACTACAATGCCATCATTGTCACGATTAATCACTCTTAAGTAGAGATCCGGATCTGACTGCTGATAGGGGCGCAGCGACCGATCTCCTTTGGGATCAGTCATTGCCCCGTCAACTACCAAATCTTCGTCTTGCACTTTCTGCATAAACCTTCTAAAGCGGCTGTGATATTCTGTTCCCAAATCACGATCCATCTCATATGTAACGCTGTCCACTGCATTACAAGCATCAAATCCGACACAGCGTTGGAAACAGGCAGCTGTTTTCTGCCCCAGTAAGCGCTGCATTTTTACCTTGTTAACCAAATCTTCAACGTCCTGGTGTAAGTGGGTAAAACGATTAATCTTTTTGCCCGTCAAGTTCGAGTTAGCGATCATTAGATCTGAGTAGCGAGGATCTGCGGCCAATTCATAGCTTTTGGCCACTGCATTAATAGATGGACGAATCATTGGGTGATCAATTACATTCTCCACTTGTTCTCCAAAAAGGTAAATCTTGAACTTTATAC
>PUKV01000150.1 GCA_003550645.1 Syntrophomonadaceae bacterium
ATTCTTCCCAGGCTTGCTCATCTCCGGCTGCGCAGCCTTTTACAATAGCGGTATACATGGTTAGCCCCCTTTCTAAGGAGAAGATGCAAAAACTTAATTAAAAGTTCCCGGAAACAAAATTTCGGGACACAGGTTAATAATTTTCATTGTGTCCCGTAATTTTTATTAAGTGCTTTTGAACTTTGCCCATGGCGTTCCTGGGTAATGCTTTTAAAAAAATCACCTTCCTGGGACATTTATAATTAACAAGCCTTTCTTTACAAAACGCAATAATTTCTTCGCTTGTGACCGGGCAGCTATACTTTTTTAATACAATTGCTGCGGCAACTTTTTCTCCATACTCGCTATCGCTAATGCCTGTAACTGCCGCCTCCTGGACAGATTCATGCTGGCATAATACCTCTTCCACTTCTTTGGGGTAAACATTAAAGCCTCCCGAAATAATAAGTTCTTTCGATCTTCCTGCCAGGTAGAGGCGCATTTCATCCTTTTCGTCCTGGTAACCCAGGTCTCCTGAACGAAACCACTCTCCAAAAAATGAATCCCTGGTTTTTTCAGGCATCTGCCAGTAGCCTTTAAAGACATTTTCACCTTTAATACAAACTTCTCCAATTTCTCCGGGTCGCACATCATTACCCGATTCAGAAACCAACCGGATTTGCACCCCTGGAAGGGGATAGCCCACACTACCGGGTAATCTCCTTTCCTCTTCGTAAGGATTAGAAGTAATCATTTGCGTTTCGGTCATCCCGTATCTTTCTAAAATGCGAAAACCGGTGGCAGACTGGAATTCTTCAAAAAGCTCTTTTGACATGGGTGCGGATCCTGATATGAAAACCCGCATTGAAGACAGATCACTGTTTAATTTACGCCAGGCTTGCAGGAACCGGTAATAAATTGTGGGCACTGCCATAAACATGGTAACTTTCATTTCTTCTATCGCTCTTAACCTTTCTTGCGGATCAAACTTCTCATGCAGGATAACAGTCGAACCCGCATTCAGCCCTCCATGCAGGGCCACACATAAGCCGTGTATGTGAAATATTGGAAGCACATGAAGAAGAGCGTCACTGTCCGTCCACTTCCATTTTTCTTGGAGGGCCAGGGTATTTGTTACCAGGTTGCGATGCGTAATCATCGCCCCTTTTGGCCTACCCGTTGTTCCTGAAGTATAGCAGAGCAAAGCGGTGTCATCTGGTCCTGTCTGGTATTGATAAATATTCCCGGAGCTATGTATTCGTGCCTCTTTTAAAAGAGGGACCAGGCCTTTAGCGCCGTTAGACCCCCTGACAACAACTTTTAAATCACTTTTATTTTCCAGGTTATACCGACCTGGTTGGACTAGCTCATGATCAACAAATAATATCTTGCTTCCGGAGTCCTCTAAAAAATACTTAACCTCTTCCTGGTTGTAAGCAGGGTTTAAGGGTAGGGTGACAGCTCCTAAGGATAAAGCTGCCAGGTGCAAAAAAATAAACTCCATGCATTTTGGCAGCTGTATGGCCACCCGGTCTCCTTTTTTTATCCCCAGCCAGTTTAACAAGTTAGAGTAATTCTTTACCTCGTCTTTCAAATCTTTGCAGCTATAAGGTTGACCTTCATAAATGATCGCAGGTTTATTGGCATAGTGCTCTTGTTTCTCTAAAAGAAGCTTTGCCAGATTCATCCTCTATATCCCCCTGAAACAGTCTACAAAATAATTTATTAATGGAAGAAGCTGCTTGATAAATACATTGTATCACCCCGACTTCTACAGCAAAAGATATAGCTGCTGGCTGATGGAAGCTGGCGCTAATATTTTACTCATGGTTGTGGTAAAATATGAAACGTATTAAGTCCTGAGAATTAGGATGGAGGTTTGTAAAATGAGCAAAAAGATTGCTTTGATTACCGGCGGCGGAGACTGCCCCGGCATAAACGCTTTCCTGGCTTCGGTAGTGCGCCGGGGCAACAAGGAATACGGCGCCGAATTTATTGGTATCCGCAATGCCTTTTCCGGGCTGGCAGCCGACAACCCGGAAGATTACGTGGTGCCCCTGGACCCTGAAAAAGTAGTGGGCCTGGAAAGCCGCTCCAGCACAATCCTGGAATCATCACGCTTTAACCCTTTTACCGATGAAAATGCCGGACAGGGCTACCCGGAAAAGATTATGAGCAACCTGGAAAAGCTCGGAGTTGACGGCATTTTGGGTACAGGCGGCAACGACACTATTTTATCTGCCCTGCGCTTTGAAAGCCGGGGAGTGCCCACGGTTATGGCCCCGAAAAGTATCGATAACGATGTTTCCGGGACCGACGTAATGCTCGGCTTTAGAACCGCCATTGCTTTCGGCGCCCAGGCCGCGCGGAGCACAGCCGATTCGGCCCGGGCCCACCGCCGCATTTCCCTGGTTGAAGTCATGGGCAGGCAGGCCGGCTGGCTGGCTTTGGAAATCGGTGTTGCCTCAGGGGCAGAGCTGATTACCATCCCGGAACGCCCGGTAGACCTGGGTGAACTCTGTGCCGAAGTAAAACAACTCTATAAAGAAAATGAGTATGTCAACCTGATCGTCGCCGAAGGGACCAGCATCCCTTATGATGACCCGGTCATACTGCGGGCTAAAGAAAAAAGCGACCTGGTCCGCTACCTGATGGAAGAAACGCCCGAACTCGATGCTTTCGGCAATCCCAAGCTGGGCGGTATTTCCC
>PUKV01000163.1 GCA_003550645.1 Syntrophomonadaceae bacterium
ATAAATGGGAATGCGAAGTATGCGGTTATGTTTATGATCCTGCTGAAGGAGACAGCGATGGGGGTATCGCCCCGGGCACTCCTTTTGAAGAACTCCCAGATGACTGGGTCTGCCCGGTTTGCGGGGCAGGGAAGGATGAATTTACGAAGCTTTAATATTTAGTAAAAAAGTACAGCTGTACATTTAACAGGGGGACCCGGTCCTCCTGTTTTTATTGCTCTTTTTGTTCCGGGTCAAGGCCCATTGCTCTAACCATGTGCACTATTCCCTCAACCTGTTTTAATTCCATGACGAATGCTATTCCGGTTGCCGGTTTGTTCAGGTTGCCTGCTTTGATTATGGCATCCATAACTTCTTTAGTTTTGTGTTCCTGGATAATCGTCAAGATTATTTCTTTTTCCGGCTCAATGGGTATGCCCAGAAGCTGCTTTTTTTCATGGATACCTGTTCCCCGGGCCGGAATGATGGTAGCACCTTCTGATCCGGCTTCCCTGGAAGCTTTAACGATCCTTTCGCAGCAACCTTTCTTGACTATGGTTACGATCAAATCATGTTTTGGAATCTCGGCCATTGTCTTCACCTTCCTCGTCATCATCATAATCTTTTAAATATGAACCGGGCTGATCATTCCCGTTTTCATGTTTTTGTTCTCCATGGCTGTTCAAACCTTGTTCTTCTTCGCGACCTGAGCCTGATTCTTGAACAAAATCTTCTTCTATAGATTCTGCTTCAGTTAGGGCGGGCTTTTCATGAGCAGGCGGCAACTCTTCTTCATATTTACTGCTACCTGTTTCAGGATCTTCTCCGGAACCTTCCTCGTCATTTTCCGGATCTTCGCTGGGATATATGAAGCCAAGCAGCATAACCATTATAATCGGGGCAAGTGCTACCAGGGCAATCAACCCGAATCCATCAATGACTGCATCACGGCCTTCAATCGTATCGGCGGCGCCAACAGCCAGGGCCATGATAAAGGTAACAGTCATTGGTCCGGTGGCTACTCCTCCGGAGTCAAAAGCGACGGCGGTAAAGGAGGGTTTGGAAAAAAACATCAAAATTATGGCCGCCAGGTAGCCGGGAATAATAATGTAGTAAAAAGGGATCCCGTAAACAATCCTGGTCATGCCCAGGGCGATAAATATACCCACAGCCAGGCATAAAGTATATAGAATCAGGTTACTCTTAATGTAGCCACTGGAATTCTCTTCAACCTGGTTGCTTAAGATCCGCACAGCCGGTTCAGCCATCGTAGCAACAAAGCCTAAAATAAAGCCCAGGGGGATCAGGGACCAGCGGTAGGGTAGCTCGCCCAGTATGGATCCCATTTCTGTTCCAACCGGCATAAAACCGGCCTTTACCCCCTGGAGAAATAAGGCCAGTCCACTAAAGGCCAGCAGCACCCCTTTTAAAAGAGTTAAGAGCATATCTTTAGGCAGTTTATAGATCAGCAAAAAAATCACAAACATGACCAGGATAGGGGCTAAGGCTGTTAATACTTCCAGTAAGACTTCTTCAAAGCCCTGGAAAATAAAATGGAAGCTCAACCGTAAATCACCCCCAGGATCATTACGCCCAGGACAGGCCCAATTGAAGCCAAACCGATCAGGCCAAAGGTGTCAGCTACACCTGATTTGCCGCCCATTACAGACGTGGCGCCAACTCCCAGGGCCAAGATGAAGGGGACAGCCATGGGCCCGGTAGTAACTCCACCGGCGTCGAAAGAAATCGCTACAAATTCGGGTGGTACAAAAAACGAAAGCACAACTATTAAAACGTAGCCCGCTGTAAGGATATAAAAAATAGGGACGCCAAGAAGGATCCTGAGAATGGCGACTGAAACAAAAAACCCTACCCCAATGGAAACTGCTGTAATTAAAATTCCCGCTTCAATGGCACCCCTGGAGGCGATATCAACCTGGTGGGCAAGGACCCTGACATCCGGTTCGGCGACGGTGATTACGACTCCGAATATAAAGGCGGCGATCAATAAAATAGATAAAGAACCGCGGGTTACCAGTTCAGAGCCAACCATTTCTCCAATTGGCAAAAGGGCTACTCTAACTCCGACCAGGAAAAGGAACAGCCCGGTCGTAACCAGTAAAGCCCCGGCCAGGAATTGCCATAGCAACGCAGGTGGGGTTTGTAAAAAAAACACCTGGATGATTGATACAACTATAACTATGGGAAGAATAGCCTGTAAAACTTCAAATAATATTTCTTTTGCTTCTTTAACCATGGCAAAACTCCGTTATTGTAATTGCTTTGCTCAATATCATTAAACAGTAGAAAAATAAGACATCTATATAATATTTTAAGCTGATCCAATGGTATATTAAGTGCCTGGTTATGTCCAGTTCAGCCGAAAACCACAAACAAGTTGTGAAAACAATTTTTGGAAGCAGCTTTAAAACCATGGTCTGGTAAGGCTGCTTATGTACTGCCATAAATGAAATCGAGAATAATATGTGAATTATGACAATCAATAATTAATTGTCTAATAACACTATTATATTAGTTAACATTTTGAAATCTGTCAAGCTCATATTTTTATGTTTTTATTTCCGCTACTTAAACGCCCGGCTGAAGTAGTTATATATTAAGCAGGCAGTTCTCCTGGTGGAATGTAGGTGGGAAATATGTTATGATGCGCTGTAGTGTTTG
>PUKV01000008.1 GCA_003550645.1 Syntrophomonadaceae bacterium
ACCGGTATTCCAGTCAGCACCATGCAGAGACTGGTCAACAGCCTGGAAGCCAGGGGTTACCTGGTGCAAAATCCACGTTCCCTTAAATACCGCCTTGGATTAACTCTCTACCATCTTTATAATAGTTATTTTCACACCTTTCACTGGGTTGACGAGGCCAGGCCATATATGCAAGCAATGGTCGAGAGATATGGGGAAACTGTCAACTTAAAAGTCTAAAAACCGGGTGGTATAGCGAAGGGTTTCGGTCGGGCAGGTATCGATGCAGTGCCCGCAGCCCACGCAGCGCAGATCAGTAACCGGGGTCTTTATTTGGGCCTCTTTTTTTATGTCTATGGAAAGCGGACAGGCCCGGTTACATTTGCCGCACTCGATGCATTCTGACTCGCTGGTAGAAATTTTTTGGCCGGCCGCTTTGCTCAAGTAAGCCAGCACAGTGCCCAGCGGGCAGTAATAACAATACCCGCGCCCGGTAAAAACAACCCACATGAACATAGCTGCCAGCAGTTCCCCGCCTAAATACTTATAAACTTCCACCTCGCTTAAAAGGGTAGCAGCTTCTCCCGGTATCGCACCCCCAAGGTGTAAGAGCCAGTAAATGGTGAAAAATAAAGCGGCGGCTAAAAACAACCACCGCAGGTATGAAAATAATTTAAGGGTGGATTTGCCTGCCTGCTTCTTTTTTCCGGTAAGTGGAAAGGCCGGGGCAAAAACTTCCGAAGCAAAACCGTTAAACAGGCACAGGGTTGAACACTGCCACCTTCTGCCCAGGAGCAGGGTCCCAACCAGGACGACAAAGGTGATCAGGGCATAAACAATCAGGCTGGCCATGATACCGGCCATGCCGAGGACGGGAAAGCGTTCTGCGAAAAATGAACTGCCGGGGTCAAGTAACTGCAGGGGGGTGGTGTTCCAGGGCAGCGGCATGGAAAACAGGTAGAGCTCGCTATTTCCCACCATATAGGGGCCGAGAATGTGGATCAGCAGGGCGTAGATTATAAAGCCAGCCAGGTTTTTTCCCCGTAAAGTGGTTTTTGATGTGCTGCCCACGATGCGCAGGGTAAGGATGCTCCCGGCGATAATGAAGATAAACTTGACCCAGTTTTCGTAAAAATGCCAGAACCAGTTGATTAATGCGGCAACTTCCGGTGGAGCCTCCCCGGCATAGCCGAAATTAAGGCCGGCTATGCCGAGGGCCATAATTATATATGAAGCCAGGATTGTTTTCAGCAGCTTTACTGCAGTGGAATACTTAATAATTCTGCCGCCTTTTCTTTACACTTAAACTGTTTTCTTCAAACCCGGGTAAAACAAAAGCACCTTGGCAACGACCAGGAAGATGATGGCGATAATAGTCGTTGTAATGACCACCGGGTACTGACCGGCAAATTCGGCCGGGGAAATATGCTTGTTCAGAATCCCGGCATAGGCCCAGATGATGACCAGGCCGTAGGCAAGATCCATGTCCCGCCTCATCCTGGCAATGCCGATTGCCGCGCCGACCAGGAGGATAAGGACCATCCAGAATTGATCGGGTAAACCGAAGCCGCCCCAGCCTATACTGACCAAAAAGGTGGTTACGTTGGCGATTGTGGCTACGGTAATCCAGCCAAAATAGATGCTGAAGGGAAGCGTGATGAAAGCTTTTTCTTTAAAGGAGAATTCTTCTTCACTCAACCGGGTGGCAATCTGGATCAGGCAGACCAGTACCACGATCATTAAAAGCAGGGAAAGCCAGATCACGAAATTATGCCAGGCAAGGATCCACAGGGCGTTGGCAACAGATGATACGGCAAAATAGATCCCGATTTTTTGAAAAAGTTCATCTCTGGCCGCACCGCGATCTGCCTGGAAAAAGCCGAACTGGTACAGGACATAACCGGCCAAAAGCAGGTAGATCAGACCCCAGATACTGAATGTAATTGTTGCCGGAGCAAACAGATCGGGAAATGAGTCGGACACCTGTCCGGTTGTTACTCCGTTGATGGGAATTGCGTTGGCCAGTGCGTTAAGAGTGACCATTAGCAGGTATGTCGCTGCTACGACAATCTTGATAACAAAGCTTTTGTTTTTATCCATTTAGCACCCTCCTGTAAATAATAACAATCGTTACTGTAATTAAAGCATATTTTGAATATGGTTGCAAAATTGCTTATCTAGTTGTTGATTAAAGGTATAACTAGTTTTTCTATGGCTTTACTGCCGCCTCAAAGGATAAGGTAGTGCGCAGCTTATGCCAAGCTGGTGCGGCACTTGCTGCCCTAATAAGTTCAGCGATAATGCTTTACATCCTGGTATTAAGCAAAAGGGAAACAAAGCGGTCCACGGCTTCCTGCTGGTCCTCGCCTTTTTCCTGCGATTCGGAGAGGCATTCCAAAAAGAAGTTGGCTACGATCAGCTTGGTCACTCCTTCCAGCGCCGAATGAACGGCGCTGAGCTGGGTAACAATGTTTTCACACTCCTCTTCTTCTTCGATCATCCGGCGTACCGCCCGGATTTGCCCCTCCAGCCTGGAAAGCCGGTTTGCAACTTTTTTCCTGGCTTGCTGATTACCTTCCATCGCTGCACGCTCCTATACAAAGCTTTCGTAATAGATGCTTTCTTCAGGCACGCCGGATGCTCTCAGAATCCGGGTGGCTTCGCCCGCCATCCGGGCAGTGCCGCATATATAGACCCTGGTTTCCGGGGATAGCTGAAGATCTTTTAAGATGTCTGTTACATACCCTTTTTTATACCGGTCGGTCCTGGGCCTGGAAAGTATTTTGTGGTAGCTAAGATCATTACTTTGACCTGCCACATTTTCAAAATAGTCGTCGTATACCAGGTCTTCTTCGTAGCGGGCCCCGTAAAGCAGGGTGGCTGTGCCCTGGAAGGGGTATTCCCTGCGGTCAAAGAAACTTTGAACGGTTGCTGCAAAGGGAGTGATACCGATCCCGTTGGCGATGAAAAGCAGTTCACTGCCGGATGGATTAACGCGCAGTTCATTGCCCAGCGGGCCCTTCAGGTTAAGAGTATCACCTTCCTTGAAATTGTTAAAGATTAAATTTGTGCCGTAACCGTCAGGCAGCTTTTTGATAGTCAACTGGATCTCGGTATTGTCTTCGTTTGACCCGGAGATGGTGTAAGCCCGGTACATTTCTATTTCAGGCTCTACTTCAACCAGGACAAACTGGCCCGGGTCGTAAGGCATACGGGCCGGTTCGATCAGTTTAAAGCTGAATGTGCGGACATCGTCTTTCAAGCTGGTGATCGCTTTTATCCGGGCGCGGTAATAGCCGGCCCGGTCAAAGCCTTCCAGGGAAACCTGCCTGTTTATTTCTTCTGCTTCCCGGGGGCGGGCCATCTGCAGGATACCGGCCGGGCAATTGTGGACACAGGTGTTACAGCGGATACAGTTTTCGTCATCAAATTGCTGCCTGTTCTCCGAAAACTGCCGGTAAGGGGCAAGCTGCATGGGACAGACCCGGGCGCATTTGCCGCAGGAGTGGCATAAATCAGGATGGCTGACGGTAACTTTTTCGTCGGTGTTTTTAGCCAGCCCCACCGCTTTGCCGAGCTTATAAAAAATGGCCTGGATGGTGCCCATGGGGCAAAACTGGCACCAGGTGCGTTCGTTGATCACCAGTCCCAGAAGGCCCCCGAACAGTAAGACCATCAGGTAAGTGGTGGCGAAAACCAGGCCCAGGCGTTCCAGGAATTCTCCTGTTCCCAGGGTAGCGTAAACATCTACAAACCGCCGGCCGAGGTTAAACATGAAAAATATGAGGACAGCAGCAATCACCGGCCTGGAACGAAGGAAGGCCGGGATTATAGTGTGGCGGCTGAACGGCCCGACCAGGTTATCAAAAAAGCTGCCGTGCGGACAGAAGTTGCCGCACCAGTACTTGCCCTTAAAGAGGCTGGTTGCCATCAGCGCTACCATAATGAAGGGAACCAGCAGCCCGAGCAGGGGCACGAACTGCCCTCCAACCCCGATTAATACCGTTAAAACCCAGGCATACTTCCTGACCGGAGTAAAAGAACGCCGGGACTTGATATAAAACGAAGCTTGCTGACTGCTCTGCACAATAACACTCCTCTCAACACAGAGGGACGAACACAGAGGGACGAACACAGAGGGACGAACACAGAGGGACGGTTCTTCTGTGTTGTTTTCGTCCACCCCAAAAGCTGCTCTCATTAATAAAAACCCCGGGGCAGCTGCAGTAAGTTCTTTTTAGGGGCACCAAATTCATTTTAATATACCCCTGGGGGTATTTAAATTATAGCGTTAATCCTTGCCGCCGTCAAGTAGTAGGGAGAATAGTAAGAATAGTAAGGGGTCAGGACAGTATGTTAGTAAGGGGTCAGGTCTTGAATTATAAGATATTCATTAATGTGGGTGATGTGGGTGATGTGGGTGTGGGTGGAAAATATGATATTTCAAGACCTGACCCCATGGTTTTTGCATGGTTTTTGTTCCTGACCCCATGGTTTTCCTGGGTTTCAACTTACTTTTATTAGCGCAGGGTGAAGCCGTATTTCAGGGGGTCTTCGGGGTTTATTAACAGGGTGCCCATACCGGTAATGTATGCTCTTCCTTTTACCTGGGGGATTATAGCCGGGAAATCACCGACCCTGGTCAGGCCGTTGATGCGGCCTTCAAAAAGGGCCCCGGTAATACTTTCATGATAAAAAAGAGTGCCCGGATCAAGCAGTCCCCTGGCATGCAGGGCGGCCATGCGGGCACAGGTTCCAGTACCGCAGGGTGATCTGTCTACCATGGCATGGCCCAGAACAACAATATTTTTGTGCGTATCCCCGGGGAAGTCTGGTTCTTTTACAAAAATGATGTCTTCAATAATATTTATGTGCGGTTTTTCAGGGTGCTCTATTTTAATCTTCCTGTTGGCCTCCTCCCTGATAGCAATCCCGCAGCTGATGAAATCGGGGATATTGCTTTTTGAATGCTTTAGGTTCAGCTGGTCCATTTCGACTATAGCGAAAAAGTTACCCCCGAAACCAATATCGATAGTCACTGTCCGGCCGGGTAATTCGATAGGGACGTCCCGGCGGTATAGAAAAGAGGGGATCCCCTCCAGGGTGGCATCACCCGGGCTGCCGTCCGGTGTGTCTACTTTTACAGTAACCAGGCCCGCTCCGGTTTCCAGCACTACACCGGTTACAGGGCCTTTCGCCTGAACTATACCTGTTTCTACGGCTATAGTGGCGATGGCGATGGCTCCGTGGCCGCACATGTTGTTGTAGTAGGCACCGTCAAAAAAAATGACGCCCAGGTCTGCATCCGGGTGACAGGGGTCGACGGCAACAGCGCCGTACATGTCATCGTGCCCCCGCGGTTCAAGGACAACAGCCGTCCGGATATAATCAAATATGCTCATCAAGCAGGTTCTTTTTTCCAGCAGGGTTGAACCTTTAAGGCTTGGCCCCCGTGTAATCAACCGCAGGGGTTCCCCCCCGACATGGGCGTCGACATAGTTTAAGATAAATTCACTCAAGGCGCTATCCCCAGTACTCTTTTTTTGTAGGACGGGACTGCTCTTCTTGGCAGCAGGGTGTTTTTTTGGGGTCCAGGTTCACAGTCCTGTAAATTATAACCGGGTGGGGGCTCGCATCAAGCGAGCCCCGCATTCTATCGCCGGATTTAGATCAATCCCTGCTCTTCTAAGTATTCCCTGGCAACATCCTCGGGATCTTGCATTTCAACTTCAACCAGGTAATTAAGGCCGATCATAGTTTCTTCATTAAGGCTGCCGAGCAGCGGAGACAGTGCTTCTGCAACCGAGGGATAGGTTTCAATGATCTCGCTGCGTACAACGTAAATCGCATCATAGGGTGGGAAAAACAGCTTATCGTCTTCAAGCACCACAAAGCCGTACTCTTTAAGCCGTCCGTCGGTAGAGAAACAGGTGGTTACATCGCCCTGTTCCTGGACCAGCGATTCGTAAAAGAATGCCGTATCGACAATGACCTGTTCCATGTCCAGCCCGTAGGTTTCCTCCAGGCCCAGGTAAACATCAGGCCGGGTAAAGGTAGTTGAATCGCCAATGAAGGTAAGCCCCGGAATGGCGGCCAGTTCGGAAAGGGTGGAAACCTCCAGTTCTTCTGCTCTTTCTGCCGTCATAGCAATGGCGAAGGTGTTTTCGAAGCCCAGGGGTTCCAAAACAGTAAGGTTAAACTGCTCTGCGTAAGCATCACGCACTTCGCCGAAGATTTCCTCGTGGGGAGGCATTTCCTCCTGTTCCAAGACTACCAGCCAGGAAGTTCCGGTATACTCGGGATAGATATCGATCTGGTCACTTACGATTGCCGGATGCAGCATTTCAGTGGGCCCCATGTCGACCTTGCTGGTGTCAGCGGAATGGATCGTGTTCTCTTCAATCAGGATGGCGGCCATATGAGCCAGGGTCATATTTTCGGCCCAACCCTTGCCACCCAGGACAATCACACCTGGCTCTTCTTCATCAACCGGCTCTGCAGCAGCTTCTTCTTCTGCAGCACAACCGGAGATAAACAGCAAACCGGTCAATAGCATTGCAATCAGCACAAACAAGTACAGCTTGTTTACTTTTAGCATATTTTGACCCTCCATTCGTTTTAAAAAACACGGTCTTTACAGCAAATCCCAGATGTTCCGGTTATCACTCCCTTCGTTTCTCAGGCCACGGTTCCTGTAGCATAACCTTCAACAGCATCAATCACCCTCTGCAGTTCCCTTTTCAAAAGGTCGTCAAGCGGCTCCGGGGTATACAGCTCAAGCAGGTGATTAGCTCTATCCGTTAGTCGCTGATCATAAGTAATCTTGCCGTTCATTTCCCAGGAATAATAATTTTCGCGGTTTAACAGTTTCGGTACCCAGAACTGAGTCCGGAAATTTTTAAAGGTGTGCGCTTCCCCGAGAAAATGGCCGCCGGGTCCAACACTGTCGATTACATCAACAGCCAGGGTTTCATCATCCACCTGGATTCCCTGCAGGATTTTGCGGACATAGCTGATAATTTCATCGCCCAGGACGAGACCCTGTAGCGAAGCGCACATTCCTGATTCCAGGTAGCCCACGTCATGGATCAGGTTGGCGCCGCTTAAAGCGGCACTGTATATGGTCAGGGCATACTCGATCGCTGTTTGCATATCGATGGTTTTGGAGTCGCTGCACCCGGCTGTGCTGAACATCGGCAGGCCGAGGTAACGGATGAATTCGGATAGCCCGGCATGCATTAAGCAAAAATCGGGTGAGGAGCCGTAGCAATGAATCATTGTACTCATATCCATGTTGCTGGCTACGCCTCCCGCAATAAAGGGGGCCCCTTCATTTTTTAGCTGGTGGATTACCAGCCCGGCCAGGCTGTCACAAGCGGCCATAACTATGACCCCGGCCAGGGAAGCCGGAGCGGTGGCGTTGCCCTGCACACCCGGGGTGTATATAATCGGCAATTCCTTTTCAGCCATGAACAGCAGCTTGTCAACCGCTTCCCGGGGATGCTTCAGGGGAGTGGCCGGCTCGGTGTAAAGGACAAGAGAAGGGTTGTTTTTGAGCTCTAAAGGCCCGCCTGCGACTATTTCGCACATTTCAACGATAGCGGCCAGGTTTTGTGCATTAAAAGTCCAGGTTGCGATCGGTTTGGTCGTGTTTTCCAGCATGGCCTGGACTTCATGAACATCGGCCAGGGAAGGTGTTACATCTGAAATGGTGGCTAGAGACATGCAGAAGTCCATGCCCGGCAGCAGTTCCACCAGGCTGGCCACGTTACAGACATCCTGTTTGGTTACACTCCGGTGCTCGCCTGTTTCCAGGTCGATAAAGTTGGGCGTGGTTGGACCGGGCCCAAAGTACGAGTTGCATCCCTCAAGCAGCAGCCTCCTTCGCCCGTTGCGGTCGGATAGGGTGATTCTAGAAGGGGCAGACTTAACCGCCTTTTCCAGCAGTCGGGAGGGGATCCAGACCCTCTCCCCTTCAGTGCGGCAGCCGGCCTGCTTCAACAGCTCCAGGGCTTCCTGGTTGTAAATCCTGGTTCCGGTGCGTTCCAGCACTTCCTGGACGGCGAAATAAATCCGGTTGCACTGGCTTTCAGAAAGGACCGAAAATTGCACCGAGCCGTTGTCGATCTTGTTGGTGGTACTGCATTTGTCCCAGTTCAATAGGAACCCTCCTTTTTTTACTTCATTTAACTTCGCAGGAAATTGTTAAGTTCTTCCTTGCTCATACCGCCGATGCCGAGGTAATCCAGGGTGTAGCCGCTTTGGTAATAATCGGTTTCTATCATGGCATTGGCCAGGTTGATCATGGAGTCGATTACTGCCGTCCTTACTCCGTAAGTTTGCCCCAGCGCATGGTAAACATGGCAGCCAACGGGAATATCTTCGGTAATGTAGCGGTTATTGATGTCATGGGGGCCAGTTCCGTACTGGATGTAATCGTGCTGCTCAAAGGGTATGATATAGTCAGAGCCCATGTATTCAGCACCAAGGATGCTTTCCCGGTGGAAAAATTGTTCTTTTTCGAAGTGCTGGATGCCTACACCGATGGCCCCGGCGATAGCTTTTTGCTCCAGGTAGAAAGCATACTGGACCCTGGCAATCGAAGGGCAGTAAGCATGCGAGTAAATCGAAAAGTCGTACTTATCTTTGCCGTATATAACTCCCCAGTTTTCCATGGTGCCCACCCCGAGGATTGTCCCCGGGCAGTGCAGGACCGGGTTGACATTACTGAAACCGATGTCAAGGACAGTATCGCCCGGATCGATCCCACCGCAGCTGGTAATTGAATCCATGGAGCCGAGATATTTTGCGCTTTCCAGGAACTTGTCCTGGTCTGACATCGGCATGGCAGCGCCGCGCAGGGTGATAGCCCGGTAATAAGCCCGAATCCGGGGTAAGACCACCCCGCCCTTAATATCAACCCTGCACCCGTAGGGGGCGCTTGACCACCCGCCGACAACGATATTTTTTTTGCAGCCTGCTTCTTGCATCAACCTGCGCAATAGAAGAGACCCGTAATTGTCGGGGAAAATGTGGATGACCATGCCGTCTTCCAGGTGGGGGATCAGTTTTTCAAAAAAGGGCCGGTGACCAAAAGCCGGGGTGGCCACAACAACCAGGCCTGCACCCCGGACGGCTTCTGCCGGATCTTCAGTTACCATTACCATCCGGGCAGTCCCGCTGCGCTCGAAGCCGTGCAGGTTGAGCTGGTCCCCGTAAAACTTAATCCCCTTATCTTTCACCCCGAACAAGGTTTTCTTTGAAAAGGGAGGCAGGTCGCATAAGCGGACCTCTGCTCCTGCCAGGGCGCAATCTGCCGCCTGGGCTTTTCCTACCGCCCCGGCCCCCAGTACCGCCACCGGCTTGTCCTGTAAATAGCTCATATCAATCAAAATCTTATGCCCCCTCACTGTATGAATTATTTAATCTAAAAATGGCTGTTACGGCGAAACTCATGCCGTAAATAAAACCTTCTAAGCAGCGGGAACAGTTCAACCGCCTTTCCTTCGGCTTGCGCTGCGCTTCAAGACACTCGAACCGTCCCCATGGCTCCCGCTGCGTTTCGGGATGCTCGAACCGTGTCCATGGCACCGCGGACCTCATAATCTTTCGCTGGTACTAATTATCCGCAATTATGGTGCCACATTTACTGCCGGCACAGGGGACAAGCCCAGTAATAATTGCCTGTAAAATGGCTTAAATAGGGGGTATAACAGGTCGGATAAAATTAAGCGGTGATGGAAATCAGGGAAAAAAGCAAGAAAAAATTGCATGAAAATATTTTTGCGGGGTAGGGAAAAGAGGCAGGTATAAGTGGTAAAAGGGAGAATACCATAGCAGGAGCAATAAAATCTTGCTTCAAAATGGCAGGGGTGGTGAGGAGGTCAGTTATGAGTGTACATAACAGGTTGGATCCGGGATATCTTTTTCATCTGCCGGAACATAAATCAGAGCTGCTGAATTTTGTTTTACACATGATCGAGGATGGTATCCATATTATCGATGAAAGAGGCATAACTGTCTTTTACTCGAAGGCTTCTGAAAGGATTGAAAAAGATAAAGCAGAGAATATTGTAGGTAAGCATATCACTGAGACCTACCAGCTGAATGATGAAAGCAGCATCCTGCTAAAAGCCTTAAAAACAAGGGAACCGATCAGGAATCACCACACTACCTATTTAACTAAAAAGGGAGCAAAAATAGATATTATCACCAACACTTTTCCTGTATTTGACGGCGACCGGTTAATCGGTGCTGTCTCAATCAATACCGACATAACCGGTAATAAACAGCTGGTGAATACGATTATCAACCTACAAAAGCAGCTGTTTAAGAGCACGAACAAAAACGGCACCAGGTACAGTTTCCAGGACATTATCGGGAACAGCCCCGCAGTAGAAAACACGATCCAGTTTGCCCGGAAAATCGCCGTGAACATGTCTCCCCTGCTTATCTGCGGGGAAACCGGGACCGGCAAGGAACTGTTTGCCCAGAGCATCCATAATTATAGCTTGCGATTTCGAGGCCCCTTTATAGCTGTGAATTGTTCTGCTATACCGGCAACGCTGCTGGAAAGTGTGCTGTTCGGGACGCAAAAGGGGGCTTTTACCGGGGCTGAAGACAAGGTGGGGTTGTTCGAGGAAGCGGACCAGGGGACTTTATTCCTGGATGAAATCAGCGCTATGGACATATCCCTGCAGAGCAAACTGCTGAGAGTCCTGGAATCAAAAACTGTCCGCCGGTTGGGCGGTAAAACCGATATTAAGGTAAATCCCAGGATCATCAGTGCCATCAATATCGACCCCCAGGAGGCAATCAAGAAAAAGTACCTTCGCCAGGATTTATTTTACCGCCTTGCGGTTGTGACCCTTAACATCCCACCCCTCAGGGAGCGAATGGAAGATATCCCCATCCTGACCCGTTTTTTTATCGAAAATATTAATAAAATCATGAATAAAAGTGTTAAAGATATCTCTCCGGAAGTGGTGGATGTATTTTGCCGGCATCACTGGCCGGGTAATGTGCGCGAGCTTCAACATGCCGTAGAGCATGCCATGAACTATGCCGATGAAATCGATGAAAACATCCAGCTCAGCCATATACCACCTCACCTGCTGCAAAAATATGCAGCCGGCCAGTCCCGCAGCAGCCGCTACGTAAACCCGGGTGAACCTTCCGGCAACCTCAAGGCGATACTACGGCAGATAGAGACAAATATTATCCAGGAAACCATGCAGGAATGCGGTGGAAATATTACCCGGGCAGCCGGTTCCCTGGGCATGTCCCGCCAGAACCTGCAGCAGCGTTTAAAACGCCTCTACATTAAGGGCGGCAACAACAGTAGGGGGTCACAACAGTAGGGGGTCAGGTCTTGAATTATAAGATATTTATTGATGTGGGTGTGGGTGGAAAATATGATATTTCAAGACCTGACCCCCTGCAGACCTGACCCCCTGCAGAACAGCAACAACCATCAGGCGATGGTGTCGCGTACGTTATCAAACTGTTCGTGTTCCCCGTTATCGATAATTTGTTTTAATGCTTTTACTGTCTGCCAGGTTTCATAAAAAGTATTGTAGAGGGCTATAGGAGCCAGGCGAATTATGTTTGGCTGGCGAAAATCGGGTATGATGCCCCGCTTTTTCAGGGCCCTGGTAATGCTTGCTGCGCTGTCGTGCTCGACAGCAACATGCCCGCCGCGGCGTTTCGCTTCCCGGGGAGTCCCGATCCTGTAATTATAAGGGGCCCTGGTGAGGCCTTTTTCTTCAAGGAGAAAGATCAAGTATTCGGTAAGTTTTAGCGATTTTTCACGCACCTTTTCAATGCCCGCTTCTTTAAAAATTTTAAGGGAGCCTTCGAGCGGGGCAGTGCTCAAGATCTGGGGTGAGCTGATCTGCCATCCTCCCGCTCCGGTGGCCTGTTCAAATTCTAAGCGCATGTCAAACTGCCTGTCTTTCCTGTATCCCCACCACCCGGCCAGGGAAGCTGTTTTCCCGAAATGGGTTCGGCTTACGTAGAGGCTTGCTGTTGAACCAGGTCCGGCATTCACGTGCTTGTAGTTGCACCACAGGGCAAAGTCTACTTTCCACTGGTTGAAATGGTGAGGGACGGCTCCAATGGAATGGCTGCAGTCGAAACCGATAGGGATCCCATGCTTATGGGCTTTTGCGGTTAGTAGTTCCATGTCCAGGAGCTGGCCGCTGCGGTAGTAGACCGACGGCAAGAGGATCAGGGCTGTCTCGTCTGCTCCTTTTTCTATGGCTGCAATGATGTCTTCTTCTTCAATCATCCTGCTGTTTTGGCTTTTAATTAAAACCAGGTTTTCTGCCGGGTCCAGTCCTTTGAG
>PUKV01000201.1 GCA_003550645.1 Syntrophomonadaceae bacterium
AAGTTAAAAAACACGGCTTATCAAAGAAAGATATCGAAGAAATTATAGAATTTATTAAATTTAAAGGACAAAAAAAAGAAAAGGGCTAATAACCCTTTCTCTTTACCTCGATTTTATCTCCTTTAATGACTATGTAGATTATTCGCTTTTCCATCTGCAACTCTCCCCTATTGTATGAACTATTCGGAACATCTGTTCCTCCTTCTATTGTATGACAATTCTAATATTAAATCAAGTACCAAATATAGTCAATACCAAATATACACAAATTATCCAGAGGTGGTAAATATGGCAAGAAGAAAAAGCACCACAAAAGTACAGCGGGCCGATGGTATGGGCTCGGTAATGAAGTTGTCCACAGCACCCCTTGAAGTTAAAAAGGCAGAAAAAAAGAAGGCTATTTGCCCTCTTTTTCAATATAGTCTTTTATCCAGCTCCGTATCAAATCTGATTTGTTAATGTGTTTATCTTCGCAGACTTTGTAAAATTTATCTCGCGTTTCTTTATCGAGCCTGATATAGATTCTTTCGGTTTTATCCATTTTATTCATGATGCGCCTCCTTTAGTTTTTACCACTCTTCGATTTCGTCTTTCCATTCTTCGAGTTCGGTTCCTTCAAACAAATTTCCCAGGCTGTCATAATCCCATTCAATACCTTCTTTTTCTTCCATGATCCACTCTGCATCGTAGTAATAATCATCGGAGCTGTCGAGGTCTTTCATTCGCTTTTCTTGTTCTTCGGTTAGTTTTTCGTTCTCATACATTTCAGCGATTTTACGAAGGGCTGCGGTTCGATGGTTACCGGTTAAAATTCCGCCAGTGAAGAAAATTACAGGAGCACCTTTCCATCCGTTTTCTAAAATGTCTTTTACTAATTCATTAACTTTTTCTTCGTTGACTTCGTGGGTTAATTCTCCAAAGATTTCATAAAACATGTTAACTCCTCCTTAGTGTTTTTTTAGCCTTTTCCACATCTTCCAAAGTAATTCTTGTAGGAACGTAACCTTCGCCGCCTTCATTTTGTAGGTTGTTGTAGTTTGCTCTCCATTGCTTCTCTTCTTTTTCTGATAAGATTTCAGTTGTTCTTGCTTCTACTTTTGCTAGTACTTCTTTTGCTTCTTCGATTTCGGTTGCTTCTTCTTTAACTTCCGGGGTTTCGATTTGTGCTGACATTTCTTTGTGCATTTCTTTGATTGCTTCGATGATTTCGGTTCCAGTTTCTTCGGTAATGTAGATGTTTCCAAATCTTGCTTTTCCGTCTGTTAAGTAAATAAAGCCTTCTGTTGTTTTTTTTAATAGTTTGCCATCTACGAATAATTCTACGTCGGTTAATTTTGTTATTTTGTCAGTTTCTACAACGCATCCGTCTAGGTCTGCTGTATTGTTGATGTAGTCCATTGTTATTTTGATTGTAGCTTTTCCGATTACCATTGTTTTTGTTAGTGTCATGTTCTCCATCTCCTTTTTTTTAGTATCTTATTTGTTTTCTTACCTTATTATACCATGTATGTGCGCACATGGCAACACTTTATATAATATTTATTGAAATTTCTTTGTAGTGTTTGCAACGGTTGCAGGGTTTATGTAAAATTCTTTTGAAATTCTTTTGTTTTCGGGCATAAAAAAACAGGGCAGCCGAAGCCACCCCGAAATTTATTTATTGATATATGCTTCTACTTTTCTCGCCGTGTCGAATCGGTCTTTGCCACCTAAAGCGATGATCTCGCCTTTGAATCCATCGGGGGCTCTACCACCTACCACAATCAGTTTCTTCGCTTTAACCGTCCTCCCAGGGGGATAGATCGGGCAGTTTTCTTTTCTTGCCACCACTTCCGCCATAGGATAATCCACAAAACTATTGATAGTAATCGCTACATCTAACATATCATCTTCCTCCTTTAACACTTCATCCGGCTTTTCATACTTAGCCACATACTTGCCCTCTGCATTACTAACAAACTGGTCTTTACCGATCATCAGCCAAACGTAAGGTGCAATACCTGTTTCGGCGTACACATCAATGATCTGTCCTTTGTTTAGAGAGTTAACTCTATCAAATCGGGTACTTGGACCACTGCGGATATTAAGAGTATCTGATAGCACAATGCCTTGGTATTTAGGCTTGTCATAATCAATTTTATCACTCGCCATATGCCTTACCACTCGATTGACAAATTCCACCCATCCGTTTTTCCGAGATCGGAGTACCATGGGGCAGTTTTTACCGCTCCAATCATAATGTTGTTTAAGTCTAGTAATCGGAAGCCCTTTGTCTTTTAGAAGTTTTGCTGCAAGTTTAGCGGCCATATCTTCCATCTTATTAAAATCAATGCCACTGTTCTCGCACATTTCAATTCCTACTGATTTTCGGTTTCCTGTGCCTTGCCCGCCATCTCCTGCGTGCCATCCATTTTCTGTTAGTGGTAAATGCTGATAGATAACCCCATCGTCAACGGTATAGTGCCACGAAGCGGGTCTGTTCGCCGCGGAATCACTAAGGATATAAGCCGAGTGTGCTTTCGCATCTGCATAAGGCGACCGGCTCCCCGTGTTGTGCATTGTCACATATTGATAATCCATGGAGTAGCCAGGACGATTGCCCCGACCTTTTGGTATAAACTCTTTAATAATAATCATCTAATCACCTCTCG
>PUKV01000045.1 GCA_003550645.1 Syntrophomonadaceae bacterium
CACTCATGCCGTAGCCGCCGATACCGATAAAGTGGACCTGGTTGATATGTTCTGGTAGGGGCAAGAGTCGACCTCCTGTAGTAGATGTAGAAGCTTGTTTGCTTTTCAAATTATAGCATAATAGATATTGATTCTGAACTTTTCGCAGGCAGGCTTTAATAGTTTTACTGGTTTTCATTAATTCCTATTAGTATTGCTAAATCCTACTTGATTATATCACGGGCGCTGGTGGTTTTAAACTCATAGCTACGTCTTACGGTATGCTGCAAACTAAGCCAGGTTTAAAGTGAAGTCTCTTCTGTGACAACTGCTGCCGTAAATTTTTATCAGGGCCATTAACTTTAGCTGTCACAGTAATAGCTTTTCACGTATTAATGTGTTACACTTATATACGTGGAGGTGAAATTTATGGAACGGCAAAATATTACCCTCTCCATTCCAAAAGAAACCCTGAAAAAAGCAAAACATCTGGCTGTTTCAAAAGAACAGTCCCTTTCCGGCCTGCTTACGGAATATATCGAAGATCTTGTTCGCCAGGAGGAAAAATACAACCAGGCAGAGCAAAGGCAACTTTTACTCATGGAAGAAGGTATCGATTTTGGTCTAAAGGAAAAAGTAGAATGGTCTAGGGAGGATATTTATGAGCGCGGTTAAAAGCCAGAAGCAGTTTGTCGATACTAATATTTTTCTTTATGCCTATGATTCTTCGACACCTGAGAAAGGCAGTAAAGCCAAGCAGTTGATTTCTTCCCTGTGGAATTCCGGGCAGGGAGCAGTTAGCATGCAGGTGCTGCAGGAACTCTATGTTAATATGACCAGAAAGTTGCCCCGTCCAATCAGCCTGGAGCTGGCAGCGCAATTTATCAGCGATCTGGGCCAGTGGCACCTGCACCGACCGGTACTGGAAGACCTGCAAAGAGCTATAGAACTGGAGAAGAGTAGTAGCATTTCCTTTTGGGATGCAATGATAGTCAACAGCGCTCAGCAGATGGGTTGTGGAGTTTTGTGGACTGAAGACTTAAGTAGCAACCAGTATATCGGGGAGTTGGTTATCAAAAATCCTTTTTAACAGTACTCAGGTTAAATTATGGTTTACCCGGTTTATGTCACCATGAACAGGGGTTTACAGCGGTATTGCAATACTGCAGCGGTAGGACCCCTTAATTCCATTAAAAGTAATCCACATTATACACAAAGTTATCCACAGCTAAAAGCTTGATCCTGGCTGTTTTTCGCCGGTTATAAACATTAAAACCAAGTCGTTAACATAAAATTAAGGCCCGGGCGGTAAAAAAGCCGGGGGTTAACCCAGTCCCAGGCCGGGATAGGCATTTAGATCAAGCCCGGCGAACTCTTTTTGCCGGTAGCGGGGGTAAGCAGCGGCGGCAATCATGGCCGCGTTGTCGGTGCAGAGCTCAGGCGGGGGGTAGCGCAGGGTTATCGCCGGCAGGGCTGAGTTTAAGCGGGCAGCCATATGCTTGCGCAGGTGGCTGTTGGCGGCCACGCCGCCCGACATCAGGACCGAGCTTGCTTGATAAGCGCAGGCGGCCTGAATAGTTTTTTCCACAAGCACGTCAACCAGGGCTTCCTGAAAGGAGGCCACCAGGTCGGGCATATTGACCTCCTGGTTGCGCTGGCGGGCCCGGTGCAGGTGGTTGATCACGGCCGTCTTAAGGCCGCTGAAGCTGAAATCAAAGCGCCCTTCTTCGCCAAGCCAGGCCCGGGGGAAATCGATCGCTTCCGGGTCCCCTTCTTTAGCCAATTTGTCGATCAAAGGGCCGCCGGGGTAGCCAAGATCCAAAACCCGGGCCACCTTGTCGAAAGCCTCTCCGGCGGCGTCGTCGCGGGTGTGGCCAAGGGAAATAGTACGGCCGGGGGTTTCGATCAGGAGCAGTTCGGTGTGACCGCCTGAGACAATCAGGTTGACGGCCGGGTAGCTGATCTCCTCAGCGTCGAGGTGGTTGGCATAGAGGTGGGCCTCCAGGTGGTTGACAGCTATGAGCGGCAGGCGGCGGGCATAGGCCAGAGCCTTGGCCGTAGCCACCCCCACCAAAAGGGCTCCTACCAGGCCGGGACCGTGCGCTACGGCGATAGCCTGCAGGTCATTGAAAGAAACCCCTGCTTCCTGCATAGCCTCATCGATCAACGGATTGATCATGCTCAGGTGATGGCGGGAGGCAATCTCAGGGACCACCCCACCGTAGCGGGCATGCAGTTCCACCTGGGAAGAAACCAGGTTGCTCAAGATCTCTTTTCCGTCTTTGACCACGGCGGCGGCGGTTTCATCACAGGAAGTTTCAATGCCCAGGATCAGGACAGGTTGATTATTCATGGCGCCCTCCCTTCCTGGTCTCCTCGGGCAAAGTGAGGTTGTTATTGGTCATGATCAGGGCGTCCTCGTCAGCATAGTAGTGCCTGCGGCGCCCTATCAACTCAAAGCCGAGTTTTTTGTAAAAGTTAATGGCGGCGGTATTACTGGGCCGCACTTCCAGGGTCAACAAACCGGCGCCGCGGGGGGCAGCCATCTCCACCAGGGCCCCGATCAGGCGGGAGGCCACACCTCTTCGGCGGTACTGCCTGGTCACGGCCAGGGTGGTTATGTGCACCTCGTTTAAAACCACCCAGGCCCCGATGTAGCCGATCACTTC
>PUKV01000116.1 GCA_003550645.1 Syntrophomonadaceae bacterium
AAGGCAGCGCCCGCAGGCGGTGCAGGCTTCCGCATCGATGGTGTAGCTGATTAAGGGCCGGCAAACCCCGGCCGGACAGCGCCACTGCTCAAAATGGCTCCTGTATTCATCTTCAAAGTAGCGCAAGGTAGTCAATACCGGGTTGGGAGCCAGTTTGCCCAGCGCGCAGAGGCTGCTGCTCTGCATGGTTGCAGCCAGCTCAGAAAGCATATTGAGGTCCCCTTCCAGGGCAGTACCGTGCACAAACTTATCGAGCAAGGCCAGCATTTGCCTGCCTCCCTCCCGGCAGGGAGTGCACTTGCCGCATGATTCATCCACGGTAAAAGATAAGAAATAACGAGCTACATCAACCATGCAGGTGCTTTCATCCATAACGATCATGCCGCCTGAGCCCATGATTGAACCGGCTTCGCTCAACCTTTCATAATCAAGGGGCAGATCGAGCATTTCCGCCGGCAGGCACCCGCCGGCCGGGCCGCCGGTTTGCACCGCTTTGAACTTGCGGCCGCCCGGGATTCCCCCACCGACATCAAAAATTAGTTCACGCAGGCTCATACCCATGGGCACCTCCACCAGGCCGGTATTGTTTACCCTGCCGGTCAGGGAAAATATCATCGTCCCTTTGCTTGTACCAGTACCGGTGGATGCATGCCAGGCACCACCTTTCTTGATAATGTCAGGTACGGCAGCGAGGGTTTTGACATTATTAATCAGGGTCGGGAAACCCCACAGGCCGCTGGAGGTAGGATAAGGAGGCCGGGGACGCGGATTGGGCTCGCCGGTAAGGCCCTCAATGGAGCTGAGCAAAGCTGTTTCCTCACCGCAAACAAAGGCCCCGCCGCCCCGGCTGATCCGGACCCGGAATGAAAAATCGCTGCCGAGGATATTATCTCCAAGCAAGCCCCATTCGTAAGCCTGCTCCAGGGCGGTAGCAACCTGTTTTAACGCCAGGGGATACTCGGCGCGGACATAGATATATCCTTCGTAAGCACCGACAGCATAGGCGGCGATAATCATGCCCTCCAGGACCAGGTGCGGATTGCCTTCCAGGATACTGCGGTCCTGGAAACAGCCTGGATCGCCCTCATCAGCGTTGCAGACGACATACCTGATCTCACCTTCAGCCCGGCGGCATAAATCCCATTTCGAGCCGGTCGGGTAACCGCCGCCCCCTCTTCCCCTGAGACCGGAAATCTCGATTTCTTTAATCACATCCTCCGGCAGCATAGAACCACCGAGGACCTGGGCCAGGCCGCCGTAACCGCCAGCAGCCAGGTAATCTTCGATCCGGCCCGGGTCAATCCTGCCATTGTAACCCATCAGCATCCGGGACTGATGGGCATAAAAAGGGACATCATTTTCAGAACGGAACTTTTCTCCCGTGACGGGGTCCTTGTAAAGCAGGTGCTCCACCACCCCGTCATTCAGCACGGAAGTTTCCAGGATCTCTTCTGCATCTTCAGGTTTAACCCGGCAGTAAAGGAGACCATTGGGGCCGGATTCTCCCCCGGCAGGGCGGGCATTGCTGTCATTTAAGCTCGCGCTATGTTCAGGCCTGCTGCCGGCCTCTTCCACCACAACCAGGGGACCCTGCTCGCAAAAACCGTGACAGCCGGTAATCCTGGTTTTAACCGATACGGCGAGGCCTTTTTCTGTTATAAGCCTTTCAAACTCAGCTGCTACATCCCTGGCTCCGGAAGCGCTGCATCCGGTTCCGCAGCATACTGCCACGGCCGCTGTTTTCTTTTTATCAGCAGCTATAATTTCACGGCGTCTAGCTTCCAATTCTTTTAAACTGTTAAGCCTGCTCATAGTATTCCTCCAGTAAGCGTTCTGCTTTCAGGGGATCGAGCCGGCCGTAATAGCGGCCGTCAATAACTACCAGGGGGCCCAGGGCGCAGGCTCCCACACAATTGACCCGGTTAATGGTAAACTTTCTATCGCAGGTTGTCTCTCCGGAGCCGATGCCGAGCCTTTCGCTGAGCCGGTCAAAAATCCGCTCTCCACCACGAACATGGCAGGCCGTTCCGAGACAGATATGAACCTCATGATCGCCGCGGGGTTCCAGGTTAAAGCTGCGGTAAAACGCAGCCATGCTGTAGAGCCGGCTTAACGGAATCGCCAGTTTCTGAGCGATCATTTCCAGGGCTTCCCGGGACAGGTATCGCTGAGTACTGTTCACTTCATGCAGGATGGCAACCAGGTCAACCCTGCCTTCTGCATGGCTGTGTCTGTCAATAATCTGTTCCACTTGTTCTTTCATGGCTTACCAGGCCGCCTGCGGGCTATTCTTCCCGCAGAAACTCGACCAAAAATTCCCTCCTCTTAGAGCGGGCTGCTTCCTCTACTGTGGCCAACTCCAGCGCCCCGGTGGGACACCCTTCCACGCAGGCCGGTTCCTCGTTTCGCCCCGCCCTTTCCAGGCACAGGTCGCATTTAATCACGGCCTTATCATCGAACCCAAGGGTTATTACACCAAAGGGGCAGGCCAGAACACACCATTTACAGCCTATGCATTTGGGTTGATCAACCAGGACAACTTCTCCCTGGTCCTGCTTATACAGGGCGCTGGTGGGGCACACGCGGACGCAGGGCGCATCCTCACAGTGACGGCACTGCAGGGGCAGGTTGGTCC
>PUKV01000121.1 GCA_003550645.1 Syntrophomonadaceae bacterium
AACCTTTCCAGCTTTAAAGTCCGCTCCAGGAAGTTAACCCTTGTATTTTGTTCACTTCCTTTCATTAGTTCTGCCGGTGGGCGTTTCAGTTCTGAACGGATCACCAGGTAGCTGCTTAAACTCAAAAACAGCACCGGTGTAAGAATGCCTATTAAGAGGTTAAATATGCTCAGTTCGATGTCTGTGACGGGTACATTATAGTAAGTGACCATGGCCATCACCGAGGGGGCGATAGAAGGCAGGGCCAGGGTGCTGCCGGTAATTCCGCCCGCAAAAGCTAAAAGCAGGGGAATGATCATATAGTGGGCCATCAGCTCATGGTGCCGGTAGCCCTGGGCATAGAAGGTGCCGATGATTACTGCTTCACGGCGGACCAAGCGCCAGATCATGATCCCAATAATCAGGCAGCACAACAGGAACATTGCTGCCGGCATGGGAATGCTCATTGTTTGCAAGCCGGTTATAGAAGCCCAGACTATATTTGCCCGTCTGTTATTACTAATTTCAATCCAATCAGATACAACAATGCCTTCCTGTTGCAATATTTCTCGTAACTGCACTGCCTGCCGGCTAATGTTCTCTGTTCTATCAGTAAAGCGGACGGAATAAAAGCGCTCGGGATTGTCCAGCTCGGCAAATTCGGCGCGGTTTATAACACCAACCCCAAAATTATCAGGCGAATACATGATATCGTAAACGTTGGGGACCGGAAAAATATAATGGGGGAGAGAGACCAGGCCTGCCACGGTAAAGTTTTTACCCGCCGCTTCTATTTGGCTGCCCACCTGATAGCCGTTGGCTTCGGCAAAGGCAGGGTCAAGCAGGATCTCTCCCGGGCGGGAAATCGGCTTTCCTTCTGTGACTGCCGGTATATTCAGCTTTTCTGTTTCACTGAGCAGCCTGAGAGTAAGTGTATCAGTCAGAGCTGCATCATAGCTTAAGTAGTCTTCAATAATTGCACCTGATTCTTTTTCAATTCTTTCCAGGTCGGTGATCTCCCGGTCAGTTGAAAAAGACAGATCTTCCTGTCTGTGATCTTCTATAAATGCTGTGACCAGGCTGTCCAGGTTTTGTGAAAGGCCCGCTGCCAGAACAAAGGTATAGCTGCCCAGGACAATAAGAACCAGGATACCGAGGTAACGAAGCGGGTTTTCTCTTAAAATGCGCAAAACTCTCTTGTTGATTGCCATCACCATTCAATCCTTTCAGCTGTAAGGATTTCTTTATTCCGGGTTCTTTCCGCTACTTCACCGTCTCTTAACCTGAAAACGGTATGGGCCATACCACCGATAGCGGTATTGTGGGTGATCATCAGCAGGGTGGTGCTAAAATCGGCATTTATACGCTGCAGCAGCTTGAGAATGCCGCGTGAGGTTTCATAGTCTAAAGCGCCGGTAGGTTCATCACATAAAAGCAGCTTGGGATTTTTAACTATAGCTCTCGCTATGGATACCCGCTGCTGCTCGCCTCCGCTTAGCTCCCGGGGGAAGCGGAATTTTTTATCGTGCAGACTGACTGCCTTGATAACTTCATCTATATCATGCGGAGAGTCGCTGATGTTGGAACAAACTTCGATGTTTTCGGTAACAGTCAGGTTGGGGACCAGGTTGTAAAACTGGAAGATGAAGCCGACACTGCGGCGGCGGTATTCGGTCAGTAGTTCGTCACTAAGCCCGGTAATAAGAGCATCGTCAACCTTAACACTGCCGCTATCAGGGCGATCTACGCCGCCTATGATATTGACCAGGGTTGATTTCCCGGAACCGGATGGTCCGATAATAACGCCAATTTCTCCCTTGTCCAGAACCATCTCGACTCCTTTTAAAGCCTCTGTTTTAACCGGACCCGTCATGTAGCTTTTCCATAAATCTGCGACCTCGACAAACATCTTATTGTTCCTCCTCTTTATAGAAGCATTGTTTCAATATATCAAAATACTGATCAAACTCATTCAGAACTTCACTATCGATGTCCTCAAATGATTCAACCTTGTCCCTGTGCTGCTCAGCTAAGCCCAGGATGGTCAGGGTAATTATATTCATGATCTTATCCAGGTCCATATCTTCACGAAACTTTGTGAAGTCGATGTTTTTATAACTTTTCTCTAAACCGTCCTCGACCAGTTCATTTTTTACTGTATTGATTTCAGGTTTTATTTCAGGAGCATTTTCATGAGCTGCAGATTTTAGAAAGTCATAGGCCTGGGGGGATTTTTTATAAACTTTGAACTTAACTAATCCAAATTGCTTCAACCTTTCAAATAGATCTGTTTCATTCCAATCTATTTGGGTGTAGATTTCATCAATCACTTTACTAACATAGTCAAACAAGGATAAATAGAGGTCCTTTTTGCTGTTAAAATAATTAAATAATGATCCTTTAGCTATGTTTGCTTCTTTAATAATTGCATTAGTAGAAGCTTTTTCATAACCGCTTCGGGCAAACTCTCTCAGGGCGGCATTAATAATACGTTCCTGTTTTTCCGGTTCTAAGCTATTGAACTGTTCACGCATAAATCGCAACCTCTCTTTCCTTGTTTTAGAAAGATTGACCAGTTTGGTCATCTTTATTTTACACCAATTGACCATAATGGTCAATTGGTGTAAATCCATTAAAAA
>PUKV01000126.1 GCA_003550645.1 Syntrophomonadaceae bacterium
ACAAATTCTCCAGTCCGTGGATCCTTTAAAGCCAGGGCCACCGTTCCTTTCATATTAACTTCAAGCCCCATATCAAGCCGTTTTGCCATTCAAGTTACCTCCTCCCACCAAAATATCCTGGCCTGAAAAACTCATAGACAAGAACCCTCCTTTCCCTTAACAAACCTCAACTATAGTTTTCTATAGTTGGATTTTTACTACATGCCAGTTCTCTCCATTATACTCCGAATTCAAACAAGCCACTAAAACATTGCTATCGTCAGGCCCATAAACGCCATCAATACCATTTCGTGAGCTTCCATCAGATACCTTATTCTGTGTCCAGAGGCAATAAACCTTATACCCATCGGTAACATAAATGTTAGCAGGCAGAACCCCTTGAGTATCGCTTTGCCTATATCCCCAATAAGCTATTCCTTTTTTTCCATATTTTATAGCGGGCCTTGTTGCCCATGTTCTTGGTAGATTTTCAAAAGTATTCTTTCTCGCGGCCCAATTCTGGTAAGGCTTTATAGGGGATTGAAAACTGCCTTCTTTCGGCCTCTCATGTTTATAAGTCCCTGCCACATAATATTCATCACTTCCAAAGAGCACGCAGCCAGGCAGAGGCATAATGTTTGTGGCTCTTATATAATGGTCTTTAACTAAAGTTTCCCAAGTTCCCCCAAAATCATCTGTTACTAAAATTGTATCGTAAGGCCGATTGTCTCCCCAAACGCTCCAAATCAATCCCTCGTAAGGGTCAAATCTTATGTCGTGGCAGTGATTGACATTTTCATCTGCAACTTCGAGCAAAGTTTCCCAGCTCCCGGATTTCCCAAAATCGTTGGATAAATATAATTTTCTTCCTGTTCCGGAATACTCTGCATACATTACAAGTTTGTCATAATAATCAAACCCCATACCAGAAGCAGGCCTTCCTGTACCCTCGAAGACCTCTGTAAAAGAACTTTCATCATCTTCTGCCCGCCAAACTTTATAGTCCGTTGTAATTGCCACAATGCTGCCATCAGAAGGTAGTCCGATGTGTTCTATTTCTGCACCTAAATCCTCCATAAATGTTAGACTCTCTCCATAATCAGAGGATTTATAAAGTTCACTCCCTTCTACAATATATACAGTACCATCTCCAGCCATCGCCTTAACCCTTTGCCAACCAGACATATTAATAATTTCATATTCCACAGGGAGTTTATCCGGTAACATTAATTTACACCTCCAGGATAGTTTAACATCATTAAACGAGACAATTCAGCTACTTCCTTCTCAGAATATGCTTTTTTAGTAATTAAAAGAGGTCCAACATTGCCCCTATATTGGTCATACATAGTCCTCAAATAGCTCATGCTTGCTCCGATAGTGAGATCTCCTGCCCTACTTAGAGTTTTTCCTCCAGGCCCCATTCTGAATGGTTTGTACTGTCTTTGTACATAGCCACTCGGGTTGATGAGTTTTCCGTTAGCATAAATACCCATCTTTTTATAGTTGTCATATTGGGAAAAAGTTAACCCTACTACGGTCCAGTTTGAAGTTTGAATGGGCTTGCTGGTAAAAAAAGCCGTACCATATACTTCCCCCAGATAAACTCTGCCGTATAAATAACCATAACGAAGTCTTAACCTGAAAACCCCACTGCTTACTTCTCCGTCTTCATCTAGTCCGTTGAGCCACAACAAAGTCCGCTGGTGTGCATTTAGGTCAACCTTAATGGGCATTAATACAGTAAATTCTTCAGGCCAAATAACATCCTCTGAATACAAGCCACAATAATGGGACTCTCCTTCTACCACTACCCATTCACTGCCATCCCAATAAGCTCTTTTACCACCTTCTACCTCTCCATATTCCCACTGCACATAGTTATCCCCATCAATATTAGTATCATCAAGATATTCTAATACCAACCAGTAATCTTCCCCTCTTGTTATTGTGAAGGAGTGCAATAACGGGATTCTAACTTCTTCATAGTCAGAGGGAGCATTATTCAACAAGGCACATTGTCGTTCATCAACAAAAAACTTCATGGGTCTAATTGGGTTATCAGCAGGTTTTCCGTTATTATCTGCATACAATCTTATTGTGTATTGCCCATCAATTGTTCCTTCTCGTTTAATTTTCGCCAAAATCATCCCCAAGGTGCTTCCAACATCAGTTATCTTTGTAGCCACCCTAGAATGGTAGGTGGGAGTATTGCCTGTCCCTTCGTATAACTTATGCGGTCTGATTTCTAAATTATTATTAAAAGGGGGCGTTTCGGGATAAGCGTAATAGCCCAAAATTCCACCTTCTGCGGTTGTATATCTACCTGAAAAATGGCTGTCAAATTTAAGGTTGGGATTAATTAAGTCATTCCAGGGTCTTTCGTCTTGCCAGGTTAAAAACATAAACATTTTATCCAAACCAACATAGTCCACTATTTCGTCTATTCTTCGGTGGTAACTTTCTTTCATTGCTTTAGATAGCCAGTTTTCTTGTTTTTCGGCAATACTCCCAGATAGTTGCACCGGGATAGTATCAATTATTCCGTCTCCGTCAAGATCTTTCCCTATATACGGGATATTCCCCTGAGCTTTGTTTAATTCCTTTTCAGACATTTA
>PUKV01000250.1 GCA_003550645.1 Syntrophomonadaceae bacterium
CTTGACCTTCGCAGCAAGCAGATGGAACTGCAAAGGCAAAAACTGTCAGGAATTGAAGTTTCCAAGGAGCAGGAAGAAAAACTGCAAAAGCTGCTGGAAGTTGTAAACATGAACATGGTAGCAAAAAGATACATAGAGGCAGAGTACAAGATTGTTGTGCTGTTGCAGGACATACAAAAAATAATTGGCGAAGCCGCCGACAAAGTATATGATGAAGAATTGATGGATATACTTGAAGACAAAGATACCGGTGAGTAAAAATAAGCAGCCACTATCTCCGGTTAAAAAACTGTAGATTTGGGCACAAGACCGGACCAGGTGATTTCTTCTAAGCCCGGGCAATAGGATCCAGCAATACAACTATAATCCTTTTAATGAGGCCGGAAAATCACTTAATTTATTAAAAACCAGATCAGGGTTTTCACGGAGTAGTTCTTCAGGCTTGTTTTGGCCACCCAAAACTATTCCGCTTTTCACCCCGGCATTTCTGGCCGCAAAAAGATCCGAAAGGCTGTCTCCGATATGAATAGCTTCATTTTTATCCACCCCGGCCCAGGATAGAGCCTTAAATATACCCTCGGGCGAAGGTTTTAATAAGTTGACGTCATTTCTGGTTATAAGCATCCCAAAGCGATCATTAAGATCCAATCGATCCAGCATTTTTTTAACACAACCGCGCCCTATGTTGGAAACCAGGGCCAGGTTAAAATCTTTAAGGGCATCCAGGGTTTGATATAAACCCGGGTCCGGAGCCCAACGGGAAGCTGCATCGAGGTCATAGCGATCGTAAATTTCATCTACCAGGGCAAGGAGAGATCCGTTCCTGAAACCCCAACGGGGGCTCATTTCCTGGACCAGGTTGTAGATAGCTGCATAATCAAGTCCGATCAAGACCTCTTCCGGGATATTTTTTGCCAGCAGCATCCGGATGGTTTCCTTTACCGCATCTTCCAGGTTCCATTGAAAATCTACCAGGGTCCCTTCCCAATCAAAAGTAATTAGCTTCAAAGCCGACCATCCTTCCCGCTACAAATAGTAACCATGAAACAGAACATGCTAAAGTCTAATTCAAGACAGACCTTAAACAATTGGTTCGCGCCAAGTTTACCCGGCAGGGTTGAAAATGTTAATCCAAAAATTCACAGGCATCAGAGATATTCAGCTCCAACATCAGGACCCCGGCCAGAATACGCTCACAGTTTCTGTCAATGCACTGCATGCCGCCGGATAATTCCTGTAAGCGTTCCGTTTTTCCCCTCAAATCAGATATGATAGCGGCAATTTCATTAAGCGTCTCTTTGTCGGCAAGCATTTTTTAACACCTACTTTCGCAAATCTTTAAAGCGGGACGCTTTGACCAGGTAGCGGGGGAGGGTTCCATACTCATGAAACTCAATGCGGTAAGAAAGACCTGTTTTCAAGCGAAGCAGCCTGGACAATTCCTGGAGAACAATGTTCTTATCAGCACCGGATCCCGGTTCCAACTCCACCTTAAGAGTGGCCACGTCCACATCTCCTTTTTTCGTGAGTACAAGTTCAAATTCATCTCCCAGTTCCGGGATGCTGCGCACAACTTCTTCCACCGAAACGGGGCTGAACAGAACCCCTTTTACCTTGGTAATGTGATCTACACGCCCCTGGACTCCTCCTTTTAGAACTCTGAAGGTTCGACCACACTCGCAGGGCGCTCCCCACATGCCCACATCCTTGGAATCAAACCTGATGCAGGGCTGGGCATGGCGATCAAAGGCAGTTATGATAATCTTACCCGGTCGTTCAGGCTCCTCGATGAGCCGCCCATTATCCAGGTCAACCAGTTCAACAAGGAAAAAAGCTTCGTTGACATGAATCCCCCCCGGCCGGGAGGTACATTCATAAGCCCAACCGCCAATTTCGGTGGCCCCCACATGATCGTAAACCTCGGCGCCCCAGGCCTCCTCCATCCGCCTCTTGGTAGCAGGCACACTGGCCCCCGGTTCACCCGCACAGAGGATTCTTTGAATATTAAGGTCCCGGGGATCGATCTTGAGCAATTCCCGGCAGCTTTCTGCCATACCAAGAACGTAGGTGGGGGTAGCCATAAAAGCAGTGGCCCTGAGTTCTTTCATTTTCAAAAGGCGCTCTTCGGTATTGAGAACTCCTCCGGGCACAACCTCACAGCCTACTTTCTCACAGGCATAATGCCCGGCCCAGTAAGCAATAAAAATATTATAGCCGAAGGGTATAAATACCCGGTCCGTATTCCTGAAGCCCTGAGCCCATAAAATATAAGCCCAGCATTCATTCCACCATTCCCAGTCCGCCCAGGTGTCGGGCTGGTAAACGGGCTGGCCGGTGGTTCCGCTGGTCTGGTGGTACTCGGTTACTTTTTCCAGGGGCACGCAGAGGCTGTCGCCATAAGGCCACGGTTCTTTGGCCTGCGCTATCCGGTAATCTTCCTTTTGCAGGGTGGGAACTTTTGCGACGTCATCCCAGCTCTGCAAATCCTGGGGCTGGAAACCGGCCTGATCGTAAAGCCGGCGGTACATCCTGGAATTGTTGTAACCCCACTCCACAATCCGTTTAAATTTTTTAAACTGTAAGGCCCGCAGTTTTTC
>PUKV01000048.1 GCA_003550645.1 Syntrophomonadaceae bacterium
GCGAAAAAATTGAGGCTGCTCTTGTTACTCAGAAGGCTAGTCCATGGGATGGTCGAAATCAGCGTATAGAAACCAAGAAACAGGTACTGGAGTACGAGCGGAATGGCACTGTGCCAGATGATGAAACAGCTCAGGCAATCATAAATGGACGAATGGATGAGTTCGTTACTGAGTTGCAGTTTACTGATGAGGTTCAGTCAAAGAGTGAATATGCAGCTCGAGCTGATGAGTGGGATACATGGGAAGACCGTCAAGACCGCCTCTATGAGGTATACAATAACTGCCAGATTTCAAAAGAGGATATGGTTAAGTTGGTACAAGACGCACACGGAATTAGCACCCCTTGGCATGCCCGTAATTGCGTAGATGATTTTGCCAAAGAATACGCTGCATATGAGTATGCACCTGTAGACAATCTTGATGTAACACCTGAGAATTTTGTCGAGCAAATCAGAAAGTATGATGATTCAGATGCCAACCGTGCAACCATTATTAATCACTTGCTATCTTATTATGAAAAGCAAGGATACGAAAAAGTAAAATTGTTAGAAGTTGGTGAATTACTAGCTGGTGCAGATATAATTTCCCGAAATGAATATAAGTTTGCGGGGAAGGAATTGCAACGACTAGACAAGGAGGTTGCCATACCTTCATATAAAAAAATTCGAAATGGGAAGATATTATTATGTAGCTATGATATGGGACAAAATGCTCTTCCAACTCACTGCATGGAGCAAATGAATCAGGTTATTGAGGATGCAGATTCAGAGTTAACGCTTGAAAATATTAACGTAGAACCATTTGTATCAGTTGATGATGATATGGTGCGACAAGCTATGCTGGAACGATGTCTTGTAAATGAAGGTAAAAGGCACGACTTAGATGATATCAGGCTTGCTATAGACACGACTGGTTGGAGCGTACCTGCGATGTATGAGACAGTGAAAGATTGGATAAGTGAATTCACTGTTGTAGAAGTTGTTGATAACTACGATAATGTAATATTAGTCGAAAAGCACAGATAAGGTACAACCCTACCTTGACTTTCCCAGTGATTGCTGGTTGCACAGGACGTTCGTCAAGAATTTCTTCGAGCCCTTTCAACGTATTGTTTTAAATCGACGTTATATTTCTCGAATACCTCTGCCGCTGCATTTAGATGAATCTCGGTCACCTTTGCGTGGTTCATCAAATAGTCTTGTTTCCTCTCAATACGACCTATACGCTCGGAGCCCCTATGGTTGAATTGGCTTTGAAGTAACTCTAATTCCGATTTCAATTCCCGCAAATCCGATTTAACCCGACTATTCTCGGCCCGTACCTCCTCCAGCCTTTCCCGCATTTCATGACGGTCTACAGACTGTGCAGGAGGGTGTGATAACCCATCTAACTCAAACAAAGCGTTTGGGTTGGGTTTGTAGAGATTAGCGTCAGCGACGTTTTCACGCTTCTCTGTTTCACAAACCACGAGGCCTGCGTTTCGCAATTTACGAAGTCGCCTGCGAACTTTGCTATCCGTTATCCCGTCATAAGATGTGAGAGCTGCGCTAATACTGCTTGTGGACTCCCACCCATCAGCATCACATAGGTGAGTGAGTATCCACTCCGAAATCCAATCAACAGACACACCGTGATATTCATTCATGACTTATATGAATTACACAGGTGTTAAATATTTTAAGCAAGCAATGTTCAAGAACCGATAACCACGACATGCGTGGAACGTTTTTGTCAACACTCGAATAGCAGGCTAAAATGACGAAACAGACGATGATGGGTAAATATTATCGAACACATGGTAGGTAATATTACTCGTCTTTATCCCACCCATTTTTCGCGTGTCGCAGGTCCTGTTCCAGTCGCTCGATGCGCTTATTTAAAACTGAGGTGTCAAGCTCACAGAGATGTTGGTATTCAAAAAGCATCCGCTCTACCTGCATTTCCAGCATTTTACTTCCAAAATGTCCTTGTTCCCGCGCTTCAGCGATAGCAGCAGCTTCTTTTGTCCACCTCAACTCTTGCTCCAACCGTTCGCACTCGGAATTCCTCATAAAGCATCACGTCAAATTGAAGATTGAGCTGGGGTATTACTATTCCGATTCCATTTCATCTAACTATTGATTATAACCACTCAATCAACACTCTACATTGGTTCACTTCTTAAATTTTAAAACTTATTCTAAATTAAATATATCTAGGTAATAACTGAAAAGTTTATAAGGCTACTTTAAAATTACATAGGACGTATATTGGGTGTATGTTCAACGGAGGATAGTTCGTTTCGTGTGGTACGGCGACATATCCGCTAATAGTTTGAGTTTATGTATTATAGTTAATAAAATCATCCCATAGCTTTTTGGTAGTCTTGAATTACTTTATCATCATCAGGCTCAACGTAATCCATCGTCTGCTGGATTTTAGCGTGGCCAGCTAATCGGGAAGCTTGGTGTGTATCTAGGGAGTCACAATCGTTAACCCAGTGTGAAATCGCACTTCTACGGATTCTATGGCTCGTAACGAGCCATTCGTCTACCTCTTCATCATCGTATTCTGGAGGAAGGTCAGCAGGCATCAGCGGTCGCTGTATTCCAGCA
>PUKV01000089.1 GCA_003550645.1 Syntrophomonadaceae bacterium
AAATTTTTTTAGCAACCTTGGACCGGCCGATGCCTCAGGTTGCTAGATGGTTTCCTGCTTGTTGCTGGAGACTAATTGGAATCTACAATTTGAAAAGAGGCATAATAAATGTCTGCGAAAAGAGTAATTCTTGTGGCCAACGGTGATCTTGAAGATCTGGCATTTTACAAGGATCTGGTCAAAGCAGATGATTATATAATCTGTGTTAATGGCGGCTGTGGATATGCCCTGGCGATGGGATTAAAACCGGATCTGGTTATCGGAGATATGGACTCCCTTAACGGAGGGGACCAGAAAAAGATAAGAGAGCTGGATCTCAAGTTTATCAAGCATCCTTCGGCCAAGGATAAATCTGACCTGGAATTAGCTATCGACAGGGCTGTTGAGATGAAACCTGGTGATATTATGATTATAGGTGCTCTGGGTGGTGATCGCGCTGATCACGCTTTCATTAATATGTTGCTGCTTTATATTCCCCTGCAGCATAATATTCCCGCCAAAATAGTTGACCGTAACCAGGATATTTTTTTAATTAAAGATAAAGCGATCATTGAAGGTAAAAGCGGCGATTATTTTTCACTCTTTGCTTTGACCGGGGAAGCCGGGGGAATAATTACCGAGGGCTTGCAATTTCCTCTAGAGGGAGGCACACTCCATTTTGCTTCAACCCTGGGTTTGAGTAATGAACTTGCAGGTAGTAAGGCTGCAGTCTCTCTTGAAAACGGGCTTTTACTGGCTATCCATAACAGGCAGCAAAGAGCCGGACCTGATTAAGACTGCTTAAACCCTAAAAGATTTTTTATTGGTCGGCAAGGTAGTCAGGTAGTTCAAACTCCGCTTCTTTCCAGGTTTCCGGCCAGATTATTGTTTTTTCTCCTTCGAAAAACTGGACAACCGGGAATATGAAGTATCCCTCTCCAACCACCGGGTCGGGGACAGTATCTGGAGAATAGACGTATTTATCCATAATAATACCATTTGTATAGGCAGTTTTCCCGGTCCAGAGTTTTTCCTGGCCGTAACGGTATAATGTGTCCCGGTTTAATTCACCGTGTTCTTCCAGGGCTTCTTCGGCAACCTGGATAAAAAAGCAGGCCATATCATAGGCCAGCCCGGCACTCGATGTGCTTGGTGTAAAGCCAAACTTTTCTTCGAAATCGTTGACAAATTGTTTTGCTTCTTCCTTGATCCAGGGCTGACTCTGGCCCAGGACATAATTGGATGCTGAGCCTGTAATATCATACCACTCCCCAACCCAACCCAGACCATCTGCAATAATTATACTTTGCAGCTTGTAATTACGAGCTTGCTCGAGAAATGAAGCAAGAGAAGAGGGTGTGGCGACTGAGCCTGCCAGGACATCGGGCTCCATTGCTTTTAAACTATCCATGATCACGGTCAGTTCAGTAGCGCCGGTTGGAAAATAAGCTTCGCCCACTATATCCCATCCTGCCTCCTCAAACTCTGAAGCAATAGCGGCCCCGAAACTTTTCCCCCATTCAGTATCTTCACCGTATATGCCAACTTTATAACCGGAGGGCACCCAGTAACCTTTTTCTACTGCTTCCTGCAAGGCTTCGATATATGCCCCGGTCAGTTTTTCAGGACTCGGCCAGGTTTTGCCCATCCAGTAGCTGTAATAATCAGGATTGTATTCATACTTTTCATTGATGATGCCTGTTGCACCAAACCCAAAAAAGTGGGGGACCTCGTTCCTGGCAGCAGCATTCATGGCTGCAACTGCCACTGAACTATGCCAGTTTAAAATACCGGCATCAATATCCTTCTCTGCTGCTGCTTCTTCATAAGCAAGTGTTGCCCTCTTAGGATCGGATTGAGAATCAATCCAGACGAACTCAACATAATAATCGCCAATTTTTTTATCCGCATTGGCGAAGGCCATTTTTACAGCCCCCTTAAATTCTTCCCCTATATCGGAATTGCTCCCGGTGAAAGGGCCCAGGACCCCAATTGTTAAGGTTAGTTTTTCTGCTTCTGCTTCTGTAGGGCTCCTGCCTGCACAGCCGGCAGCTATTAGCATAATAATGAATAGTCCTGCCATGATAACCAGTGTCAATGCATTCCTGTTCATATTTAAAAGCCTCCGGATATTTAGTAGAAGTTCAGTAACTAATCAGCCTAATGTCTTTGTTGAATGATAAGCAGCGTCATGGGGTCGATTTGAACGTCCCTTAAGGTTATGCCTGAGTTGTAAATTAAAATTGTTGATCGGTATTGCTATAATAGAGTAAGAATTTGCCGATATACTGTTATATGTTGACCATGGTCAATCCTTACCCGGTTGTTAATACTTTAAATATTCAACTTTTCCGGGGAAAACCCTTCTAAAAGCAGGAAAAATGGTAATCAGGTATTGTATTTACTATATATTTTGATTTCTAAGTTTGATTATAACTGTTTTGAAGTGGTATTATTAATAAACATAATTATCAGTTTGCCGGTAAGAATAACCGGCTGTTTGTTAAATCGGGCCGGCATATTAATATCAGTCAGGAAAGGGGTTGCAAGAAGTGAATAAAGAGCCGGTTTCTGTTGTCCGGTATAAAGAGCCTTATTCTTCATTGAAAAAAGCTGTGCTTGAATGCGGCGGGTTTGATCGCCTGACTCCGGGGATGCAGGTATTTATTAAGCCGAATATAGTCTTTTGGACCAAGAGCTGCCCTTTCCCAAAATGGGGTGTAATCACAACTTCCAGGGTTGTTGAAGATATGGTGATCCTGCTCAAAGAATTTGGCATTGATAACATTACGATCGGTGAAGGAATAGTGGCTGATCCAGAGGATGAAGAGACACCGGCCCATGCGTTTGAAAGCCTGGGTTACAACACCCTGCATCAACGCTACGGTGTTAAATGCATCAATATCATGAAGCGACCTTTCGAAGAAGTTAAAATGGATAACGGTGTCAAGCTGAAATTTAACCGGGATATACTGGAAAGCGATGTTTTAGTTGATCTTCCTGTTTTAAAAACCCACAATCAAACTGTAGTCAGCCTGGGGTTAAAGAACCTTAAGGGGACAATTAATATTGCTTCCCGGAAAAAATGTCACAGCCCCGATCCTGAATATGACCTGCACTATTATGTTTCCAGGCTGGATATCCCGATGCCCCCGGCATTAAATGTTATCGACGGTATTTACAGTCTCGAGCGCGGCCCGGCATTTGACGGTAGAATGAGGCGAACGAACCTGCTGGTTGTTTCGCCCGGTATTTTATCAGCCGACCTGGTAGGGGCCAGGATCCTTGGCCACGATCCCTCGCAGGTAAGCCATCTGGCCCAGGCGGCATCCAGGGCCGGCCGGCCTGCAGATTTATCCGACATAGAAATAATCGGCGAAAATGTAGAAGATGTTTCTTGTTATCATGAAAATGATTTTGTTTATACTAGCGATAACAGCGGGGAAATGCCGAGAGCACTGGCCAGGCAGGGTCTAGAAGGCCTATTTTACCGAAAATTCGATGATACCATGTGTACCTACTGTTCCAGTTTGAACGGCCTGATTCTTACCGCAGTAAGGCAGGCCTGGCAGGGTCAGCCCTGGAACGACGTTGAGATTTTAACCGGGAAAAAGATGGAACCATCTGCAGGCATGGGAGCAACTATCCTAATCGGACAGTGTATGTACAACAAGAATAAAGATCACCCTAACATCCAAGCTATGTTTGCTGCAAAAGGATGCCCTCCTGATCCTTATGAGGTCGTAGAAGCTTTTCGTGGTGCCGGCATAGAACTTGATCGGGGGCTGTTTGATCAGGTTGATAAATTGCCCGGCTTCTTTTTATCCCGTTACGAAGGCAATCCAGAATTTGATGAATCTTTTTACAGGGTTGATTAATTACCGGGCAGCACCGCTGAAAGCAGGCACTTTTTATTTAATTTTTATTAGAGGTTTTATGATCAGGATGTTGAAATTCTACATAAAGAGAAGGTTTTATCTACCATGTTTTCTGGAGAAATGAAGAGTATGCAGAAAAAAAACTACCTTAAACTGCTCGTGGTTATGTTTGCCCTGCTTGTTATAATCACCCTTATCTACATGCTCTGGATTCTTCCTTCCCTCAGGGATGATATTTACCAAGAAAAGATGATCCATACCCGTGAAATGGTCGATGTGGGAATATCTGTTTTGGAGCGCTACCATACCCTGGAACAAACAGGTTCGATCAGCACAGAGGAGGCCCGCCAGCAGGCGGCACAAATGATCAGGGGGATGCATTACGGTGAGCGGGGGCTCGATTACTTCTGGATCAATGATTACGATCATCATGTCATAGTCCACCCCTTCAGGCCGGATCTTGAAGGGGAAAATGTTTATGATTTTGAAGATCCGGAAGGGGTTCCATTATTCCAGAAGTTTGTAAATATATGCAAAGAAGACGGGGGAGGGCATGTTTCATATTCCTGGCAGTACTATGAAGAAGGTGATCGGTACGAGGAAAAACTTTCGTACGTTTCCTGTTTCGAACCCTGGGATTGGGTTGTCGGCACCGGGGTTTACCTGGTCGACCTGGAAGCGGTGATAACCCAGAGGCGAAATATTGCCCTGGTCATGATGATCCTGTTTTTCGGCATAACTTCCGGGCTGGTGGTTTTTTACTATAAGAGTAAATCTACCGAAAGTGAACTCCTGGAAAGCGAGGAAAAATATCGCCTGATTGCCGATAACACTACAGATATTATATACCTCCTGGATATGGATATGCGATTTAAATATGTCAGCCCTGCTGTTAAGAAGATAAAAGGGTTTACTGTAAAAGAGGCTGCTTCTTTAAGCCTGGGAGACACCATGCCTCCTGGTTCTTTGAGAAGGTTCCTTAAGGTTTATGACCGGTTAGTGGCAGCTACTGCCAACAAAAGTAATGAAGCGAACCGGGCAGAACAATTAGAGCTGGAGGAATACTGTAAAGATGGATCAAAGATCTGGACTAATACCATGGTCAACTTATTTAAAAATGAATATAACACACCGGTCGGCGTCCTGGTGGTATCCAGGGATATAACAGACAGTAAAGTCAAGCAGGAAGTAGTGGAAAAGGAACAGCGCGAGAAAGCGGCAATCCTGGACAACCTGGCGGAACTGGTAACTTATAAAGATCCGGAGATGAATATTCTCTGGGCCAACCCGGTTGCTGAGAAAATATTCCAGAAGAATCCTGATCAATACCTGGGCCGTAAATGTTATGGGGCCTGGTATGGACGCAATGAACCCTGCCCGGATTGTCACGTTCAAAAAGCGCTGGAACTTGGCCATATATATTATGGAACAATCAATTCACCAGAAGGCCGGTACTGGCAGGTTAGCGCTTCACCGGTATTTGATGAAGGCGGACAAATTGTTGGCATAATTGATACCGCCCTGGATATTACCGACTTGAAGAATGCCGAGCACGAATTGAAAAGCCTGAATGAAGAACTTGAACAAAGAGTCAGGGAAAGGACGGCTGAACTGGAATGGATAAATAAGGAGCTTGCCGCTTTTACCTACTCAGTTTCACATGATTTGCGTGCGCCTTTGCGCAGCATAGAAGGTTTTAGCGAAGCAGTCCTTGAAGACTACGGACATAAGCTGGATGAAGAAGGCCGTAACTACCTGGAAAGGGTGGTTTCAGCAAGCCGAAGGATGAGCGATTTAATCGATGACCTGCTCAAGCTTTCCCGGGTAACCAGGCAGGAGCTGCACCGGGACCGGGTTGATTTAAGTGCCATGGTGGAAGCATATTCCTGGTATTTGCGGGAACAGGATCCTCACCGGGAGGCCGAGTTTGTTATTGTAGCCGGGCAATATGTAACCGGTGATGCCGCCTTAGTGCGGATTGCCGTGGAGAACCTGCTGGATAATGCCTGGAAATTTACCGGGGCCAATGCAAAGACCCGTATAGAGTTTAATACCACAACCAGGGATGGCAGGACTATTTTTTATATTTCCGATAACGGGGTTGGGTTTGACATGGATCATGCCGGTAAAATATTTAATGCCTTTCAAAGGCTGCATTCTGCTGAAAAATATCCCGGAACCGGGATTGGTTTAAGTATAGTCCAAAGAATCGTTGAACGCCACGGCGGTGAAATATGGGTTGAATCTAATCCGGGTGAAGGTTCTGCTTTTTACTTTTATTTGGGTTGATATTTTATGCTGCTATAAAAACGGGTAGCTAAAGAGGAGGGGCTTATGATGATTGATTTGCGAAGCGATACAATTACCAGGCCTACCGGGGAGATGCGCAGGGCTATGTATGAAGCGGAAGTGGGAGATGACGTTTACGGCGAAGATCCTACTGTGAACCGCCTGGAAGAAGAATCTGCCCGGGTGATGGGTAAGGAGGCGGCTATGTATGTGTCGAGCGGTACCATGGGTAACCAGGTTGCCATATTAACCCATACCAGCCCCGGGACAGAAGTCATCATGGAGGCTAATGCCCATATTTATTATTATGAAGCAGCTGCAGCATCTGCATTCGCCGGTATTCAGCCCCGGCCTCTGGCCGGGAATAAAGGGGTGATTCCCCCTGAGCTGGTTGCAGGTGCCATTCGGGCTGATGATGTTCACCTTCCCCCGACTTCTCTGATTTGCCTGGAAAACACTCATAACCGCGGCGGCGGTAAAATAGTGCCCCTTGAAAACATGAAAGCGATATACAAGCTGGCCTGTAAGCATAATATTCCCGTTCATCTAGACGGGGCGAGGATTTTTAATGCTTCGGTAGCTTCAGGGATAGCGGTGCAGGATTACACGGGATGCACTACCTCGGTCCAGTTTTGTTTCTCCAAGGGACTGGGAGCGCCGGTCGGCTCCATCATAGCCGGCCCGTCCGGTTTCATTGATGAGGCCCGGCGGTGGCGTAAACGACTGGGGGGCGGTATGCGCCAGGCGGGAGTGATTGCCTCTGCATGCCTGGTGGCTCTCACAAGTATGGTCGAGCGGCTTGCTGATGATCATGCCAACGCCCATCTGCTGGCCGAAGGTTTGGCCGGGTTGAATGGACTTGATTTTGATCCTCGAGAAGTTGATACAAATATAGTTATTATCAAGCCAATGAAGATGCTTCCCGGGCAATTGAAAGAAGAGCTTAAAAAAAGAGATATCCTGGTAAGTGTGATGGAGCCGGACATGATCAGGTTGACTACCAGCAGGGAAGTGAACCGTGAGGATATTGAAAAAACAGTGATTGCGATAAAAGAAATCCTGGCCGGTTAACTAACCTGGTATACGGGCCGGGATATAAATTAAGCAGCAAAGGAGACAGGCAGTGGACACGGTTAAAATGGCGAAGGATTTATACCAGGATATTGTGAAATGGAGGAGGGATTTACATCAAATCCCGGAAATTGGGCTGGACCTGGAACAAACATCCGCATACATCCGTTCAGAACTTGATCGAATGGATATTCCATATCGCCCGGCAGCCAGGAGCGGCATTGTCGGTTTAATAGAAGGAGGACAACCGGGATCGACTTTGGCTCTGCGGGCTGATATGGACGGCCTGCCAATCAAGGAAGAAACCGGGCTCCCCTTTGCCTCAACTAACGGTAACATGCATGCCTGCGGCCATGATGCCCACATGGCCATGCTCCTGGGTGCGGCAAAAATGCTCTGCAGCATTCGGTCCAGCATAAAAGGCAATGTGAAGTTATTATTTCAACCTGGAGAAGAAGGTTATTTTGGAGCGGCTAAAATGATCGAAGACGGCTGCCTTGAAGAGCCACCGGTAGATGCCGTTGCCGGTCTGCATGTCGGGCAAATTTTCCCGGAACTGAAACCGGGGCAGCTGGGTGTTTGTAAAGGCCCGATCCTGGCCGCGGCGACCAAGTTCGAGGTTACTGTTAAGGGTGAAAGCACACACGGAGCGCTTCCCCATCTTGGTGTAGATGCCATAACAGTTGCATCAGAAATAATCCTTTCTTTGCAGAAGATAGTAAGCAGGGAAATGGATCCACTCCACCCTGCTGTATTCACTATTGGACAAATTCAGGGTGGCGAAGCCCACAACATCATTACTCCCCGGGTGATTTTTGGAGGAGATTTCCGGACATTGTACGAAGAAGATCGACGTTTCATAACTGATCGCCTCCATAAGATGTGTGAATCGGTTGCAGCAGCTAACCGGGCCGAGGCGGAAGTGAATATGTTGGGAGGTTACCCTCCAACGGTCAATGATCCTGAATTTACGGACAGGTTTATTGAAAGCGCTTCCAGGGTTGTGGGCTCCCAAAATATCGTTAACATCCAGAAGCCCAATATGGGTACCGAAGATATGTCCTTTTACCTGGAAAAAGTGCCCGGTGTCTTTTTTGTTATTGGTACCGGAAATGAAAATAAAAACATTGTTTATCCGCACCATAATGCCCGGTTTGACGTGGATGAAGAAGCTTTGTGGGTTGGGCCTGCTGTTTTTACCAGGTTAGCTCTTGATTACCTGCAGTAATCATTTAGTTTAAGTTATGCAGTTGCAGGGGGCGATGAAGCAAAGGTTGTAGCTGGTTGGCCTGCATGGAAGCAGGTTGCCAAGACTTGACCCAAAGATGGCGAATGTCGAGGGCAACCAAAGTGAAAGCCTGCAGTTTAGTCGCTGTTATTACCTTTGAAGAGCTGTCACCAGTGCAAAATAAAGCATGGCTTGTATTTTTTTAAGGAGGAAGGTGTGATTTACTGTAACCAGGATTATTAACATCGTTACTGAAAAAATCCAGATGAAAGCCGAGCTGAACAGCTCGAAGACTGCCGACCTTTTGTGGGAAAGTTTGCCTTTAGAAGGTCGGGTCAATACCTGGGGTGAAGAAATATACTTCAGGATACCGCTTGAAACCGGGCCTGAAAATGCAGTATCTGTGGTAGAAGAGGGTGATCTTGCTTACTGGCCTGAAGGGTCTTGTTTTTGTATCTTTTTCGGGCAGACTCCTGCTTCAACTCCCGGGGAAATTAAGCCGGCCAGCCCGGTTAACCTGCTGGGGCGCTTGCTCGGAGATCCTAAAGCATGGCTTGATGTTACAGATGGCGAAGATATTGCCCTTGAAAAAGCCGGTGTTTAAGTTAAATCAAAAAAATAAGGGCCGGTTTAGACCTTGCCCTTCTTAAAGTCATACCTTTTCGATCCAGCTTCTGCCCAATCGGTAGTCCAGCTCATTTACAGGAGGCTTTAGTGTAAAGGAAAGCTGGCAGTAACGGTCATATTGCCGAAGTATTGTTTTACATTATTGCTGCTGCAGTGCTCGCATTTAACAGTTAACCCTTTTTCTTTTTCTTCAAAGCTGGTTTTGACTTCTGTTAACTTTTTACAATCCTGGCAAATAAATTCATATACCGGCATTTAACAGATCCTCCTCCTTTGTTAATTTAATTCAGAATAATCGCTTAGAGGGGATGCGACAATTTTACATTCTACACTTTCTATATTACGATAATATTCACTTTATAGCAAGCCGTATTAATTCATATTGCAGAGCTTCCTGGTTCTGAAAACCTCATTTTAATCCTTTTTTAATGTAAAGATAATGGTTTTATGGTATCTGCACAGCCATAGTTTATTATGGATTGGTTACGGCTCATCGCGGTAATGGCAGCGACTCAGCTGCAACCTTTGCTTCACCGGCCATTGCAACCATTATAGTACAATGTCCCCTACCCAAATAAAACACGCCTGAGCTGTAGTACCGTTTTTATAAATTTAAAGCCACGGCTATCCATTTTAAACTCGGAGCCGGGACTTCATGAGCCGGCTGTTAAAACCAACCGGTGAATTACCCTGGCGTTTGCCGGACTTTATGTAGTTTTATAAGGAAACACCGTCTAACCTGTAAACCCGCGGTACTCTTTTCCCAACAGCGCAAACTACTTCGTAATTGATCGTTCCAAGCAGGGAAGCAATTTCTTCAACAGGCATGGATTCATTATTTTGCTCACCGTATAAAACCGCTTCATCGCCTGCTTTTATCCCAGGATCATCACTGATATCCACCATGAATTGATCCATGCAGATGCGCCCGATGATGGGATGGCGTCTCCCCCTGATCAAGACATGGGCTTTGTTGGAGAGGAGCCTGCTGTAACCGTCCCCGTAACCGAGTGGAATGGTGGCTACCGTGGTTTCCCGCTTGGTGGTGTAGGTACATCCGTAGCTGATGCAGGTGCCCGGGGGGACCGACTTTGTGAATGAAACCCTGCTTTTTAGGGACATCAAGGGTTTTAAGCGGAGAGTACTTTTGTCTACTTTTTCCGACGGGTAATATCCGTACATACTGATTCCCAGCCGGACCAGGTCCAGCCAGGCTTCCGGCATTTCCAGCGCTGCGGCGCTGTTTGCAGCATGGACCACGGAAGGACATGTCCCCTTTACCTTCAAATGGTCAACCAGCTCTAAAAACCGGGCCAGCTGTTTTTGGGCATAGCTTTTATCTTTTTCATCGGCGGTGGCAAAATGAGTATAGATTCCACTGCAGTTTAGTCCCGGCAGTTTCTCTGCTGCTTCCAGGAATGATTCTGCCCCGGTATGAGGGAAGATTCCCACTCTGCCCATCCCGGTATCGACTTTAAGGTGGAAATCCTTTGTGCATCTTTTTTTCACAGCCCACTCAGAGAATACCTTTGCCGTATTCCAGGTAAATATAGTAGGAATTAAATTATATTCAAAAAAAAGCTCGGCCTGGTTTGAAAAAGGCGGGTTTAAAACCAGGATAGGAGCTTTAAATCCTTCCCGCCTCAGTTTAATCCCTTCTTCTACAAAAGCAACACCAAGCCAGGTAGCCCCATGCTTTAAAGCAACAGAGGCTGTTTCCGATGCCCCGTGGCCATACCCATCGGCTTTCACTACGGCCATGATTTCAGTTTCATCCGCTATATAGTCTCGAAAAGAGATGATGTTATGTTTTAAATGTCCCAGGTTTATTTCTGCGCGGGTTACCCGAAGCTGGTCTTCCAATTTCAGCACCACCATCTATTGTATTATAGGGTCTGTCTTGTCGTGCTGCACTACTGAATTATTATATTATTCCGGATAAGAGTACAACTGTCCTGCCTGCTTGCTTGATCAACATACTAAGCTGCTATAAAGAAATCCGGCCTGCTTAGGGCGTTTTGAAAGCAGGCCGGGGATTAAGCAGTTATGGTGCTTGGTGTTATTTGATTGGTTTGACAGAATTATGTTAAGTTAACTAAAGTTATTCAATTTTTGCACTCAACTTTTTCTTCAACTCATCTACGTAACCCTTCTTATCCTTGGCCAGGATATTGGCCAGGACCAGCAGGGCGATCAAGTTGGGGGCAGCCATCAACCCGTTCAGGGTGTCGGCTATATCCCAGATCAGGACCAGGCCGCCTATGGCTCCAACAAAGAGGAAGGCCAGGAACAGCAGGCGGTATGGTACGACTACACCTTTGCCGAAAATGTATTCCCAGCTTTTTTCGCCGTAGAAATTCCAGGTAAGCATAGTTGTATAGGAGAAAAGAATAAGGCCGACTAATACAACTACTCCACCCGGTCCCGGCAGTCCCTTGTTGAATGCTGTAGAAGCCAGTTCAGCTCCGGTTGTTCCAGTGGTTATAACTCCTGTTAAGATGATTACCAGGGAGGTCATGGTGCAGATTACAATAGTGTCGATGAAAGTTTCCCACATGCCCCACATTCCCTGGCGGACGGGGGTATTTTTTGCCTGGGCATGCACGATTGAAGCGGCGCCGAGGCCGGCTTCGTTGGAGAAGATACCGCGGGCAATCCCAAACCGAACCGCGGCAGCAACTCCGGCTCCGGCAAAGCCGCCGGTTGCGGCCATGGGATTGAAGGCATAATAGAAAATCTGGCCAAAAGCCCAGCCAAGGCTGGAAATATTCATGAAGATAATGATCAGGGAGCCGATAATGTAGACAATGGCCATAAAGGGAACAATTCTTTCAGCAGTCATAGCGATCCGCTTGATTCCGCCAAGGGTTACCAGCCCGGTGGCAATTACTACAATTATCCCTGAAGCCCAGGAAGGAACACCAAAACCGGTTTCAAAGGCATGGGCAAAAGTATTTGCCTGGACCATGCAGCCGAT
>PUKV01000055.1 GCA_003550645.1 Syntrophomonadaceae bacterium
TCCCCGATCTGCCCCTGGAGGAAAGTGAAACTTTTTCCCGGGACCTAAAAAAATCCGGAATCCATTATATCTGCTTCCTGGCTCCCACCAGTTCTGATCAACGCATAAAAAAGACCGTTAAGCGGTCCAGCGGTTTTATCTACTGTGTTTCTGTGGCCGGGATTACCGGGGTCAGGGACACAATACCTGTGCAGGCGCATAAATTGTTAGAGAAAGTTAGCTCAATCACAGAGGTTCCGCTGGCCCTTGGTTTTGGAATTTCGAGACCGGAACAAGTCCAATCAATCGGCAATCATGGCAGTGCTGCAATTATTGGCAGTGCTATTATGAAACTGGTTGAACAGGGAGGAAATAAGGAAGAAGTTGCCGGCCGGGTTGGGGCCTTTTTAGAAAGGTTTAATGTGGCAAGGTGTTCGTTTCCGGGCTTATAATTTTATCAGGAAAACCATCATTTTAAAAGGTTTGCCCGGCAGCAAGCCGGAGGTTCAGTGAAGGCAAATTTGAGGAAAGTCAAGAAGTTTTAGCGTTTGCGGTATTGAAAACCAGGGAGTAATTACTGGTAATAAAAAAGCCCGCTTATGAATATTCCTGAAGCTGCTTGAAGGTTTGAAGTATATTATTCATGAGAGGGCTTTTAATTGGATTTTTGTTTTAAGACCCGGGCGTACTTAACTGCAGATTTTCAAAATAGAATATATGTATATCTTACTGGCATCGATAATTTCCTGTACCGGGCAGAATTCCTCCTCTGAATGGGCTGACGACAGGTGGCCGGGTCCTAAAACTGCTGTTTCAATACCGCCATCCCTGCTCAAAATGGATCCGTCAGTCCAGGCCGGGAAATAAGAAGTTTTGGATCTGTTCAAAACTACAGAAGACGCCTCTTTAAGGATATTAACCAGGGGAGATTGTTCTTCGCATACCAGCGGAGGAAATTGAATGTCCATATCATCGTCCATAACCGTTACGGTGGCATCAAATTCAGGATCCTTTTTCTTCAAATTGGCCAGTATGTTTTCTATTTCCTCTACCGCCCCTTCCTGGCTTTCATCGGGGAGCCACCTGCGATCCATCTGCAGAACACATTCTCCTGCCACGGTGCTCGGTTGAGTCCCTCCTTTGATGTGTCCCAGGTTCAAGTGGGAAGGCCCGGTGACGGGGTGTTTTCTTTTCATAATCTCAGGCTTTAGTTTTGTTACAATTTCTGTTATAACGGAGTTGATTTTCTCTATGGCGTTGATCCCTTTTTCCGGGGTTCCACCGTGGGCATATTTCCCGTGTACTTTTATTTCGATCCAGATCAGACCCCTGTGGCCGTTATGAATTTCCAGTTCTGTTGGTTCCCCTACAATAGCATAGCGGGTTATGGGGCCGTTTTTGGCGATATAGTCAGCGCCCCGGTAATTTCTCTCTTCATCGACTACACCGGCAAAATAAGCGCGGCCGTCAAGCTGAATTCCGGCTTTTTTTATCGCCATGAGGGCGCCGACCATGGCGGCAAGGGCCCCTTTCATATCTACCGAGCCCCTCCCATATATATTGCCATTCTTAATGTTACCGCTAAAAGGATCAACGCTCATATTCTTTACATCCACCGTATCCATGTGCCCCTCAAGCATCAAAGTTTTTTCTTTATCGGAGCCGGCTCCATAACAGGCGATGACATTATTTCTTTCCTCTTCAACAGGTACATGTTCGGTTTCAAATCCTTCATCAACCAGGTATTTATAAAGGAAAGCTGAGACTTCCTTTTCCGGTACCTCCAGGCCGTGGTAACTGGGGATGGCAATGAGCTTTTTTGTAAGTTCAATAATTCTGGCTTCGTCAAGATGTTCAAGTGCTTTTTGATAACTGTTTAAAGGCATTATTACTGATCTCCTTCAGAATTTTAAAGCCCCGGCCGGCAGATTAGTCAGCCGGGGCTTTTTTGTTCCCGGGTCAGTTTTCTAGAACGGTCCTAAATTAATGATCTGGGCAATACTGACCAGGATAATTCCGGCAAGGATCCAGACTGCCAGGCAGGGCAGGAACCACTTGGCCCATTTATCCCACATTACACCGGCCAGTCCTAATCCGGCCATGAAAAAGCCAGATGTTGGTGACCAGACGTTGGTGAAGCCGTCACCAAGCTGGTATGCAATAACTGCCGTCTGGCGGGTTACGCCGACCAGGTCTGATAAGGGCGCCATGATTGGCATGGTTAGTGCAGCCTGGCCGCTGCCGGAAGGAACGATGATGTTAAGCAGAATCTGGAAGAAATACATCCCTGCAGCAGAAAGGTAGGCTGGAAAGCCCTGCAGCATTGTTGACATGCCGTGCAAAACGGTGTCAATAATGAAGCCTTCTTCGAGGACAACCAGTATTGCCCTGGCTATACCGACAATCAGGGCGGCCATGGTTAGCTCCTTGGCCCCGATTACAAAGCCGTCGGCTATATCATCAGGTGAAAGCCTGCCGACGAGGCCGGCAACAATACCCATGCCAAGGAAAAGGGCCGCTATCTCGAGGATATACCAGCCTTCGCTGATTACGCCCCAGGCCAGGA
>PUKV01000032.1 GCA_003550645.1 Syntrophomonadaceae bacterium
ACTTCCGGCTCTTCAACCGGCTCTTCGTCGGGATCGTCAACCGGCTCTTCGACCGGTTCTTCGCAACCGGCAATTACGAAACCGGCCAGCAAAGACAATACTAAAAACCCAATCAGCCACTTCTTCACTTTTAAAAACCCCCTTAAATTTTTTGATTTCCTCTAATTTGCAATACAGACTTGTGCACCGTCTTTCATCTACCACCCCCTGCAGTGCTTTCGGTAATGTAGTTTACTATTGCGCGACCCTTTTCTTAATACTAACTAATATATACTATGCATTATAATATCTTTTTGTCAACAATCTGTAAATGGAAAATCTTTATTAAGATCTTGTTTTCTGCCGGTTATTTCACAATCTGCCCGGATCCTACAGGTGAATCATCCCATTTTCCGCACCGGCCACCCCAGCGGGCCAGGAGCGCACCATCCAGTGACAGGTTAACAATCTCACATATATTGGGGCACCCATCGCATTCAAAGGTCTCGGCCTGGTATTCCAGCTCACTGAGCGCAAAACCCCGGAAAGAAGTCTGAGCCCTGTCTTGCATGGCCAGACGGGCTAAAACCGCCGCTCCAACTGCACCCATAACATGATAATGTTCTGGGACAATAACCTGCAGATCAAGTGTCTTCTCAAAGGCAGCTTTAATGCCTTCGTTGGCGGCAACTCCACCCTGGAAAACAACCGGGGCCAGAATCTCTTTCCCTTTGCCCACATTGTTGAGGTAGTTGCGAACCAGGGCATCGCACAGGCCGCTGATGATATCTTCTAACCCGTACCCCATCTGCTGCTTATGGATCATGTCCGACTCGGCAAACACAGAGCAGCGCCCGGCAATATGAACCGGGTGTTTACTCTTCAAAGCCAGGGTTCCAAATTCCTCTATCGGTATACCCAGTCTAGCGGCCTGGTGATCAAGGAATGAACCCGTCCCGGCCGCGCAGACAGTATTCATAGCAAAGTCTACCACCACACCATGACGAAGGATAATAATCTTGGAATCCTGGCCCCCGATTTCCAGGACGGTCTGGACCTCGGGCACAAACAGGTCCGCTGCAATGGCATGGGCGGTTATTTCATTTTTCACCACGTCTGCCCCTACAGCCACGCCAACCAGGTTGCGGGCACTACCCGTAACCCCCACACCGCTGATAGGACTTTCTGAAGGCATCTTTGAGGCCAGGATACCGAGCCCTTCCTGGACCACATTGATCGGCTGACCCCTGGTGCGCAGGTACTCATAATTAAGGATCCTGTTTTTTTCATCCACCAGGGCCAGGTTGGTGCTGACAGAACCGACATCTATACCCAAATATACTTTTTTCATAAGCTAACCCGCCCTGTACTTCTGCCTCTTAGCCCAGAGCATATCGACAAAAGCTTCCAGGCGGGTTTGCACACCTCCTTGACCGGTATGCTCATCTATAGTCAAGCTGAGAAAAGGCACACCGGCCGTTTTTGCCTCCAGTTCAAGGGTTTTATCCACCATAGCATCAGGCCCGCAGCCGAAGGCGGTAACATGAATAATACCGTCAATATTTTTCCGGTTTAGGAGGTACAGCCCGGCCCAGCAAACCTGGTTGCTGTAGTACCAGAAAAAATTCTGGGGCAAGACCCTGGAATAGCGGCGCATTTCGCGCAGGGGGATCTGCTCAAAGGTTACCACTTCTACACCCAGCTTTTTCAAGTTCTTAAACACACCTGCGCTGATAAAGGGGTCATATATTGCATATGGATAACCAAGCAGGGCTACCCTGCTTCGCCCAGTCGGATCCAGAGCAGGATTGAATTTCTTTATTTTAGAGGCGGGCAGATTTTTTGAGCCGGAGATAACCTCGAATGCTTCCACCGGCTTAAGCCCGTATAACAACAACCGCTGGTATTTTTTCTGCTTAATAACAGCACTGAAAGCGGCATAAGCCTGTTTCAGGGGATTTTTTACACCTATCGCCAGGGCAACCGTGCGGAAAAAACGGAACAACCCGCCCGGCAGCCCTTTTATGTTATACCTGGCATCGATTAAAGGAGGCAGGGAGACCCCGGAATAACGGACCATATCAGGTAAGCCAAGGAATTTGGGACAAAACGTAGCTTTTCCGTCGGCACTGACCATGCGGGGGACAAAAATATAGTCAACCCTGTCGATCAAATCAAGCACATGCCCCTGGAATACTTTGATCGGGATGCAGGCGTCATTAACAGTTTCTTTGATACCATCCTCCAAAATCTTCCTGTTGGTGTTTTTGGAAACAATTACTTCAACACCGAGCTTCTCCAGGAACACTCTCCAGAGAGGGTAAAAAGTATAATATGAGAGGGCTCTTGGAATACCGACCTTAATCCGCCGCTTCACTGTCCTCACCTCTAATGATTATAATAGCATAAGTATAATAGCATATGGCACAAAACAAACAAAGAGAGGCCTCCATATTTTCCTCATCCATATACCACTTTTATTAAAATTATTCGCCTGCTATCAACCGCAATCCTGCAAACAAAAATAACTACCCTCACAGAATCCGGTAGTTATATATTGAAAA
>PUKV01000152.1 GCA_003550645.1 Syntrophomonadaceae bacterium
GTTAAGGTTGTAGACAGGTATAACAACGGCAATCTGGTAATACCTGCACACGGATTTACACGTCTGATTAACGGCAGTGAATTTGAATTTAATTCCAGATTTCAAGACCCGTCAGGCATTGAATCTAATGAAACTTATTTTGTACGATTTGTAAATGAAAATCAAATTGCTGTTTATACAGACAGAGACGATGCGGTTACAGGCGATGCTGCTATTGCTGAAAATAATAAGATATTTGTTAGTGGTGAAGTTGATCTGGATGATCAACACACAATTACGGATACTTCTTTTGATCCTGCGTTACCTGGCAACTTTTTGGAAGACGTTGCTCTTCCCCGAAAGAGCATTACTAGACGTCAAGGCGACACCATGGAAGGAGCACTTTTCCTTCATGATCATCCAGGAGACCTAGCAGGACTAGGAGAAGTTTCTGGATCCGATGATTTACAAGCAGCTACTAAATTTTATGCAGACAATGCTACTTTTGTAAGCACTGAAAATATATTTGTCAGCACTTCAGGCGATGACTCTATGTCAGGAGTGCCCAGAGGATCAGAAGGCAGAGCTTTTGAGTATGCATTTAGAACCATTAACGCTGCTGCAGAAAAAGCCGAAGAAATTATTCGCACAAGTCCTCCAGAACCTGGACCATACTTTCAGACTGTAACAACCAATAATGGCAACCTGGAGAGCGAGATTACCACCGCAGGAATTGTAAACCCTCAGTTTGGCCAAACAAGAAAACTGCTGCAAATTAACGAAGACTATATTGCAGCAGAATTTATAAACTATATTAAATTTGAATTTCCTGAATTTGTTTTTGACGAAGCTGTCAGAGAAGAGCAGATTAGAAACATCGTAAATGCCGTGGCGTTTGATGTAAACAGAGGTCTAGAGGCAAATTTCTTAACAAGAGACGTTGCAGAAAGATTTTATTCTACTCAGGAAACTCGCCGTCAAATAACAGCAGAACTTGATCAAACACTTGACAGTATCAGTTTTGTTCAGGAAATTTCTCAGGCAATTTTGCAGAACAGGCTGCATAGAGAAAGATCAGTTGATGCGGTGAATGTAGATGGCATACGAGCAAGAGTAGAGACTTCCACAAATCACGGGTTGCAAGATGGTGAGCAAATCCTGTTTCGAAACATGGGCGGGATGACCGAAATAGAAAACCAAACTGCCTACGTAAGAGTCTTAGACAATCAAACTGTTGAACTATACGTTGACCAAGATCTAAGCACTTTCTTTGATATTAGTGCTTACACACCGTACACCACAGGCGGGGCAATCGGAGTAGTATATCAGCCAAGACTGGAAGATAGGCAGGGTATAAAAATCGATCAATCTTTTGATCAACCAGACGCAGATTCAGCAGCACGGGCCGCAATAGATGCCAAGTTTGATCTCATCCTCAATATCATTGAAAACGGAATAGACGCCGGACCAGACGTAATTTTTGGAAACACCTACAAAGTTGTTTTGGACAACGGATCACAGACTTTTGTGGATCAAGGCAATCCTGACAATACTGATCTACTACCTGGCAAAATAGTTGTTGGTAAAATTTCCGGAGCAGAAGGCAGAATTGTAAGTCTAACTAATAATGATGGCACTGAAAACAACAATGACACACTACAGCTAATACAGCTGAACGGAAAAGATTTTCTAGTAGGCGAAACTGTAAAGTATGGTAACTTCGTAAAAGAAAAACAAGTTACAATACAGGTAGAGTCCGGAGTTTATGAAGAAGATCTGCCTATCAGATTGTCAAATAATGTATCTCTGAGAGGTGATGAATTCCGACGTGTAATTGTGCGTCCTAAAAAGAGAGTATCGCAATCACGCTACGCAGAATTATACTTCTATAGAGACTTAGAGTTTGACGATATTCCTCTATTAGACAAACTACATTCTGACGTAACTAGCAGCGACATTGTGGAGTCAAACAAATTTGAAACTGACGACACTTCCTGGATGTCAATTGATGCTCCTGTAAGGTTTATCGGAGCCAATCTATTTGGCGGAGTTGCAAAAAATACAGAATATTATATCACAGAATTTGACAGTAACAGTTTTTCTGTTTCAGAAACTCCTGGAGGATCTAATCTTTCTCTATCTCAAGACTCGGGCAGAATGTACGTGATATCTAGCCCTGTTGCAGGTTTTCTGAATCAAACAGACGAAGTACAAGGGTATTTTGGTAGACACTACTTAAAAAATCCTCACGCTACAAAAAATGTAGGTGTGATTCCTCAGAATGTCGGCGAGTTTAATATAGCATCAAGAATTCTACGCAAAAATAGAGAATTTATTCAGACGGAAATTATAAACTTTATTCAAAATAACATCGACGAGGCTAATGCTCAAAATGATACTTCGAGTATTTGGTTACAGTTTAGTTACGATAGCGTAAAATGTTTTAGAGATGTAGGACTAATTGTAGATGCGATCTCCCAAGACTTAGTCAAAGGAGGAGCAGAATTTACACTAGAGGCACAAGGAGAATATTTCGAAGGCAGTGTAGCAGGGCAA
>PUKV01000217.1 GCA_003550645.1 Syntrophomonadaceae bacterium
ACCTGGACGGGCTGGCCGAAAGCTCGCCCCTGCTGCAGGAACATCGCTTTTTACTCCATGAACTGGCGGAAAAAAGCCGCTACCTGCTCTCAGAAAATGAAGAAACCATCGTTTCAAAGCTGAAACAAAGCGGTTCTGCCGCCTGGACCAGGCTGCAGCAAAAATTAACTTCCACCTTAATGGTCGACGTTGAAATCGAGGGCGAAATTAAAAAACTGCCCCTTCCCGAAGTCAGGAACCTGGCGTTTAAAAAAGATCCCGTGCTGCGGCAAAACGGTTATGAAGCGGAACTTAAAGCATATGAAGATATCGCTGAACCGGTGGCGGCAGCGCTCAACGGAATTAAAGGCGAAGTGCTTACCCTGACCGAAAGGCGCGGCTTTAACCATCCCCTTGATGAGGCCCTGCTCAACTCGCGCATGGAAAAAAAGACCCTCAATACCATGCTCGAAGCCATGGTGGATTTCCTTCCCCACTTCCACGATTATTACAAAACCAAGGCCCGGCTGCTGGGCCATGAAAATGGCCTGCCCTTCTACGATCTGTTTGCCCCCATGGGCAAGGTGGACATGGAGTTCTCACTGGAAGAAGCCCGCGATTTTATCCTCACCAATATCGGCAGTTTCAGCACTGAAATGGCCGAACTGTACAGGCAGGCTTTTTCCGAAAGCTGGATCGACGCCGAACCGCGAGAGGGCAAACGGGGCGGGGCTTTCTGTGCCAACATCCATCCCATCGGCGAAAGCCGGATCCTGAGCAATTATACGGGCAGCTTCAGTGACATGATTACCCTGGCCCATGAACTGGGGCATGCCTACCACGGCCACTGCTTGACCCGGGAAAGCGTCCTCAACGCCAGCTATCCCATGCCCCTGGCTGAAACCGCTTCCATATTTAGCGAAACGATTGTCACCAACGCCGCCCTGGAGGAAGCCGATCCCGACCAGGCTTTCGCCATAATCGAAGGCAGGATCAGCCACGCCGGGCAGGTTATAGTTGACATTTACAGCCGTTATATCTTTGAAACCAGGCTTTTTGAAGCCAGGAAAAACTCTTCCCTCAGTGTGGATGAGTTGAACAACCTGATGGCAGAGGCACAGAAAGAAGCCTATAAAGAAGCCCTCGACCACCGCTACCTCCACCCTTATGCCTGGCTGAACAAACCCCATTACTATATGGCAGGCAACAATTATTACAACTACCCTTACGCCTTCGGCCTCCTGTTTGGTCTTGGTATCTATGCCCTGTACCTGGAGCGGGGGAAGAGTTTCCTTGAAGACTACAAAACACTGCTGGCAGCCACCGGAAAAAACAAGGTGGCAGAAGTGGCCAGGATGGTCAATATCGACCTCAACTCGCGACACTTCTGGGACAACTCCTTAGCCGTGATTAAAAAGGATATTGATTACTTCAAAGGGGAAAATCATGGAAAACAATAACTGGATCAGCTACAACGAACTGGCCTGGGTTGATCCGATTATCGCCCCACCGGAAGAGCATGCCGCAGAAACCGAAAAATTGTACCGCCTGATCCGGGACAATTCCCGGTTCGCACCAGGGACCCTGCTCCACCTGGGCAGCGGGGCCGGGCTGAACGACTATACCTTCAAAAAATACCTGCAGGTTACAGGGGTGGATATCAGTGATGGCATGCTTGAGGTGGCCGGGCGGATCAACCCCGAAGCCGAATATCTCAAGGGTGACATGCGCACCGTCAACCTGAACAAGCAGTTCGATGCCGTTGCCTGCACGGAAGCAATCGGCTACATGCTCACTTTAGAAGATACCAGGCAGGCAGTATCTACCGCTTACAACCACCTGAAACAGGGTGGAGTGTTTTTATTTACCGCCCTGCTCAAGGAAGAGTTCAGGGAAAACAATTTTGCCTACACCGGCTCAAAAGATGACATTGAGATAACAGTTTTCGAAAATAATTACCGCCCCGATCCGGAAAGCAGCACTTACGAGGCAGCCATGATCTACCTGATCCGCCGCCTGGGAAAACTGGAAATACATACTGACCTTCACCAGGGTAGCCTGTTCAGCAAAGAAACCTGGACCAGGCTGTTAAAAGAGTTTAACTTCGAGATCGTCGAAACCAAAATGACAGATAACTACAGCCCCTACCTCCTGGGTGAGGGTTCTTATCCGATCCAGGTTTTTACCTGCATCAAGTCATAAATGATCCCCGGCCTTAAATCAACCCTGCCTTAATCGCCCGGCAAGAACCCGTCTTTCAAGGGGTCTTCCGGATCTATAACAAATTGCATAAAACCGGTGATATAAGCACGGGCTTTGACCTCGGGCACTACAGCTTTATAATTTCCCACCCTGGTTTCCTCAAGGACGCGGGCCCGCATCTCAGTTCCAAAAACACTCTCATGGAGATACTCTTCCCCAATTTCTATCTCATCCCGGGCATAAAGGGTGGCCAGTTTGGCGCTGGTCCCGGTCCCGCAGGGCGACCGGTCAAGCGCTCCCTGCCCAAATATGGCCGCGTTAGAGGCATGCAGGCGGGAGTGCTTATCATAGAT
>PUKV01000188.1 GCA_003550645.1 Syntrophomonadaceae bacterium
ACCAGGCCGCCGACTTCCTCATGGCCTATAACAATGCCACTGACGTGGCTATTGATAATGGTTCCACCGTTATCTGCTGCCAGCGCTCCGACCATTTCACCATCTGTGTCAATATCTACAGTAACCAGTTCCACATCAATAATTAGTCCCTCGGCTAAGATACTATCAAACAGACCTACTCGACCCGGATCTTCCCAATCATGAATTCTGAGGTTGCTGATGGTTTTTCCATTACCATCGAAGCTACCCTTAAACCCACTGATCCCTTCCCAGCCTTTATCATCATTATAACCGTCGCCGCCTGCACTCAGGTATGCTTCCAGGTCTATGTCGGCAGTTTGTATAAAATGCGCCTCACTGTGATTACGAACATTATCAAGCTGTTCTGCCGTGGCCACCTGGTAGGGGTCGTCTGCAGTGCCATCACCTCCAGCAAAGTCACCTGCTCCCGCTACTGCCGCAGCTGGTTGAAAAACAAAAAGCGGCAGCAGCAGGGCTGCCACAAGAAATAGAAATAAAGCAGGTTTGTATAAATTTTTCATTTAATAGACCTCCATTTTGATTATTTAGCGTTAGCCTGGTTTGCCGGTAGCAAAACTAAAATAACCTCTTTTTTAAAGCTTATGGGTAAGTTGATCTGAATAGATCTATACTACCTAAGCATACCGACTGCCCTGTAGAATCGCTATAACAAAACTGCTTTTTATTAGGATCATCTTGCTGTAAGATGGGCCTTATTTTTCAGGGATGGTGATTTCCTGCCTGGTGCGATTTGCACTATTTCTATCGCGATGGCAGAAATATTTTCAGGACCGATTTTACCTGGCAGGAATTTAGAACAAAATGTCGAAATAATAACGAAATTAAATATTACAACAACGGTACGATGTCATGTTTAAACAAAGCAGGAAGGTAGCCGGGCATGGATATTGCAAAAATATTTAGCGGTGAAGATGATAAAACGGCTTCTATAGATGAAGCATTATTTAACCGGATGTTTTATACCGGCGTCAACAAGCACCTTTATGTAATTAAATCGAAACTTCCCCTGCCGTATCAAGATATTACCAGTCAGCATGCCCACAGTAATTATGAATTTACCATACCGCTATCGCACAGCCCCAAACTATTAATTGAAAAAAAAGAATTTGCCCTGCCCAGGAGAAATATCTTTCCCACTAATCCCGGTCAGAGTCATGGTCCGGCTGAAGTTGCCCGGGAGCACCGGATTATTGCCATGCAGCTTGTCCCCAGGGAACTGCAGGAGATCGCCCACCAGCTATACGGTAAAAAAAAGGTCGAATTTCAGAATATACCGGTTCCCTTCAACCTGCACTTAGAAAATTTAATCGACATGTTTCTCTATGAAAATCAAAATAAACAGTTAGGGTATGAATTTATTTTGGAGCATTTAAACAGCCTGATTGGAGCCACTCTTTTGCGCACCTTAAACAGCAACCTGCAGTTACCGGAAAAACCGTTAACCAGCTTAAGTAAGAACGAGATCAAAAAAGCCCTGGATTTTTTACAGGTTAACTTAAACCAGGACTTTTCTTTAACAGAGCTGGCAAATCAAGTTGGTCTGAGCAAATTTCACTTTATCCGTTTATTTAAGAAAGAAACCGGGAAAACTCCTTACCAGTACTATATCGAAATGAAGATTAAAAAAGCTACCGAGCTGATCAGAACCCAAAAACATTCGATTACCGAAATTTGCTTCATGTGCGGGTTTAAAGATCACAGTCATTTCAGCAGGGTATTTTTAAAAAAAACCGGCATGACCCCCACTGCTTTCAAGCTTCTCTGCAAGTAGCAGCCATTCTCAAGGAGCGCTTGTAGCCCAGCATCTGCTTACTACACACCTACTGGTTCCAATGCCTTCTCTCACTAACGCTCCGAAAAAGTTTACAACAGGTGTTTCTAAACCTGCTACCCTGTCTTCAACCGGTAAGCCAGGGCAGGTACTCAAGATCGGCGTTGCCGCCTGACACAATCAGGCCCACCTTCTTACCCTTGACCTGGTCACCTTTAACCATTAAGCAGGCCAGGGGCAGGGCCGCTGAAGGTTCGATGACCAGTTTCATCCTTTCCCAGGTCAGGCGCATGGCCTCAATTATAGCTTCTTCACTTGCCGTCAGGATGGTGTTGACATGTTTATGGATAATCGGAAAGGTTAAATCACCGAGCGAGGTGCGCAGGCCGTCGGCGATGGTGCGGGGGCTGGTCAGGGGGATTATTTTACCGGCCTGCAGGGAGCGGAAGGCATCATCGGCGCCTTGTGGTTCCGCCCCGATTATTTTAGTTCCCGGCTGGATAGAGGACACACTCAGAGCAGTTCCGCTTAAAAGCCCGCCCCCTCCCACCGGGGCAATAACGGTATCGAGGCCGGGCACCTGCTCCATTAGCTCCAGGGCTGCCGTTGCCTGGCCGGCAATAACCCTGTAATCGTTGTAAGGATGGATAAAAACCGCCCCGGTGCGGGCTACAATCTCCGTAAGGGCTTCTTCCCTGGCCTGCTGGGTCG
>PUKV01000127.1 GCA_003550645.1 Syntrophomonadaceae bacterium
GACACCAGTGCACCTCCCGCAGCTTTAATATTCGACATATTACCATTTAACCCTTCAACCTCCATTATTTTTATGCCGCCAGGCGAATATTTAATCCGGAAACACCTTAAAAAAAAGAACACTTTGCAGTGTCCTTTTTCTCTACTTAACTTCCACAGCTGCCCGAGCTGTCCGACTCAAGCCCTTCGCCGAGCTCGAATCGAGAATAGCGTCTGATTACAATATTCTCACCAATCTTGGCAATCATATCAGTCAGCAGCTCGCTGATAGTAATCTCTTCATCTTTAACATAAGCCTGTTCCAGCAAACAGTTTTCCTTGTAATACTTCTCGATTCGCCCTTCAACTATCTTGTCGATTACCTTCTCGGGCTTACCTTCATTCAGGGCCTGGGCCTTAATAACCTGCCTTTCGCTCTCCAGCATGTTTTCCGGAACATCTTCTTTAGCCAGGTAGGCCGGGTTTGTAGCGGCCACCTGCAGGCAGATATTACGGACAAAATCCTTGAAATCATCATTGCGGGCTACAAAATCAGTTTCGCAGTTAACTTCAACCAGGACCCCGATTTTACCGCCCAAATGGATATATGAGTCAACAATCCCCTGGTTGGCGGCCCGTCCCGCCCGCTTAGCGGCTTTAGCGAGGCCCTTTTCCCGCAGGGCATTGACTGCTTTTTCTTCATCTCCGCCGGCTTCCTGCAGGGCTTTCTTGCAGTCCATCATCCCGGCGCCGGTTTTTTCACGCAAAGCTTTGACTACCTGGGCATCGATATGCATTAATCAACACTCCTCTATTTTTACTTGTTTGTTTTTTGTTCAGGCGATCTGATCGGGCTAACTAATAATTACTTATCTGCATCCTCTTCATCGAGCGCTTCCTCTTCCAGGCTGTCAACAGCTGCCTCTTCCGGTTCAGTTTCCGCGTCCGACCCTTCCACCACCTGGGCTACCGGGATATTGGACACATCTTCTTCGTCCACCGAAACATTTGCCACTTCAGTACCTGTTTCAGCTTCAGTATCTTCAGCTACTTCATCCACAACTTCCGGGGCTGCGGCTTCATCTTCAACAGCAGCTTCTTCATCCGCATCGGGCTGCTCACTGATTTGCTTGCCTTCCAAAACGGCATCGGCAATAACCGAAGTGATCAGCTTGACCGCCCTGATCGCATCATCATTACCCGGGATTTTATAATCAATTTCATCCGGATCGCAATTTGTATCGACAATGGCTATTACCGGGATATCAAGCTTCCTGGCTTCAGCCACGGCAATTTTTTCTTTACGCGGATCGGCTACATAAATAGCATCCGGGAGCTCCCGCATGTTGCGTATGCCGCTTAAAAACTTGTGCAGCCTCTGTTTTTCATTCTGGAGAGTGAGTACTTCTTTTTTGGTAAGGCGCTCAAAAGTGCCGTCCATCTCCATCTCTTCTAACCTCAGCATACGCTCTATCCTTTTGCTGATGGTGTTAAAGTTGGTGAGCATCCCGCCCAGCCAACGGTGGTTCACATAGTGAGCACCGCACCTTTCCGCTTCAAAACGGATTGATTCCTGGGCCTGCTTCTTGGTGCCGACAAACACGATATTGCCTCCGTCGGCCACCAGATCGCGCACAAAGTTATAGGCCGTATCAAGCAGTTTGACGGTTTTTTGGAGATCGATAATATAGATTCCGTTACGTTCAGTGAAGATGTAGTTTTTCATCTTCGGGTTCCAGCGGCGGGTCTGATGCCCAAAATGAACCCCCGCTTCCAACAACTGTTTCATGCTCACCTTTGCCAAAATAAATTCCTCCTTGTTTTTACCACCGCCCGCGTCATAACAGCCGTCCAAGCGTAAAGCCAACCGGACCCGGCCTCGGCGAACGTGAGTATTTGAAATTACCACGGGTAGTATAGCACAGTTTCACTACCATGGCAATGCAAAAATCAATCCCCATAGCGTAGAGCACACGTAGCGAGGGGATGGGGTGATTGCTAGATCGGATCGGCGCAGATTGCTTAGCAGGTACCCATCCCTTCGCTACATGCTCTTATTAAATCGAAAAGTTACTGCTCAGCCGTGCTTTATTTTGAACAGGTGACATTGCGATAGAGCGGTTGCAATGGCCGACGAAGCAAAGGTTGTAGCTGGTCGACCTGCATGGAAGCAGGTCGCCGAGACCTGAGCCAGAGATGGCGAATGTCGAGGGCAACCAAAGCGAAAGCCTGCAGCTGAGTTGCTGCCATTAACCGCGATGAGCCGTCACCAATTCAAAAGAAAGCACGGCTGAGCAAATACATCGAAAATACTTATTGCCCCTTTGCCGCAGTTATGATTTACTAAAACCGGGGGGAAAATCTTGGCCATCATCAAGCCTTTCAGGGGCATAACCTACAACAGTAAACTGATCAAAGCACCCGGCTCAATCATCACTCCACCTTACGATGTGATTAATTCCGAAGAGCAGGAACGCCTGTACCGGAAACATCCTTATAATGTGATCCGCCTCGAATACGGAAAAACCTACCCGGAAGACAGCGATACAGAAAACCGCTATACCAGGGCAGAAAGAACCTTCCGGCAGTGGCTGGTGAACAAAATCCTGATGCCGGAGCAGAAGAGGAGTTTTTATTTTCATGAACAGGCTTTCCAGTGGCACGGTGAAACCAGGACCCGGTTCGGGTTTATGGCCGCCCTTAAGCTGGAGCCCTATGCTTCCGGGCAGGTCCTGCCCCATGAGCTGACCATGGCCGGTCCAAAAGCAGACCGCTATCAACTGTTGAAATATACCCGGGCCAATTTCAGCCCCATTTTTACAATTTTCCCCGATGCAGAGCAAAAAATGGAATCATATCGGGAAATAGTCAGGGCTTTGCCACCTGCTTTTGTTATTACGGACACTTTAGGCCAAAACCACCGGCTCTGGGCGGTTCAAGACCGGGATATTCTTGCCGGTCTCACTGCTTACCTGGCTGAACGGCCGGTGCTGATTGCAGACGGGCATCACCGCTACGAAACAGCCCTTCATTACAGCCAAAAAACCAACCTCAACCGCCTCCCCGGGGCGGGTTATATTTTAGCCACCCTGGTCGGCTCTACTGATCCCGGGCTCCTGATGCTGCCGGCCCACCGCATCCTGTTTAACCTTGATCATGATCAGCGCAGGCAGCTGGAGCAAACAATTGCCGAAAACTTCCACTTCCTGGACCGGGGCCGACCCCGGGAACTTGACCGGGAAGCCTTCATAGCTGAAATCGAGCAGCTGGCCCCGGAAAGTGGTACCTTCGGATACATAACGCCCACCCGGGCAGGACTGCTCCTGCCTGGAAGAAGCCCTGAAATCACCGACCTGCCGGTAACGATCCTTCACAAAGGCCTTTTGAACCCGGCCATGAACAGCGACGGCAGTAATTCACAGGCCCGGATCGAATATACCCACGAAATATCCCAGGCCATCGAAACAGTCCTGGATCAAAAGGCTGATGCGGCCTTCCTGCTCGGGTCAATGCCGGTCGAAAAAATCCTAAAAAGAGCCCGCAGCGGCCTGATAATGCCTCAAAAATCAACCTACTTCTATCCCAAACTACCCGGTGGACTGGTAATATATCACATGCGTGACAGTGGGGACGGGGCAATTTTGCGTGACAGTGGGGACGGGGCAATTTTGTCACATAACAGGGAACCGGAGTGACAATGGGGACGGGGCAATTTTGTCACGTGAGGGGGATGACGTGAAAGATAGGGGGATGGGGAATGTCCCAAACTATCACAGGGCTAATGATCATTGGCTGCCTGAGGAAAGCTTAGCATGACTTTCGATATGACAAATTTGCCTCGTTTTCACTGTTACGGATGTGACAAAATTGCCCCGTCCCCGTTGTCCCGCCCTTAGAGGTCCCAGTAGGTTTTCTGGGTTTTGATTACCTGCTCGAGCCGCCTCTGGATATGATCGGCCGGGTCCCTTTCTTTTAACGGCCCGTCCACTGGTAAATTCCACCGGCCCAGCGCGTTCAGGACCTGGACGATAACCCCGGCCTGGCCTTCCAGGTGGTAGCCGCCTTCGAGGCACAATACCATTTTGCCATCGGTCCATCTTTCGGCCGCGCTGGCCAGCTGATCGGCCATGTAATAATAGCCACCTTCGCTCAAGGCCATGCCGGCCAGGGGGTCACGGTGGAAAGCGTCCTGCCCGGCTGATATCAGCAGCAGCTCCGGCTTATACTGGTCCAGGATGGGGATTATGATGCTTTCAAATGCCACCTTGTATTCACTATCACCGGTCCCGGCCGGCAGCGGTATATTGACATTAAATCCCTCTCCCCGGCCTCGCCCGGTATCCTCCACACGACCCGTTCCCGGATAAGCAGGGCTCTGGTGGGTTGAGATAAAAAGCACCCCGGGATCGTCTTCAAAGGTATGCTGGGTCCCGTTGCCATGGTGAACATCCCAGTCAACAATGGCAACGCGCTCTAAACCGTAGTCGCGCCTGGCCGCAGCAGCAGCAACGGCAACATTGTTAAACAGACAGAATCCCATGGCCCTGTTCCTTTCGGCATGGTGTCCCGGCGGGCGGTTGAAGGTAAAACATTTTTTGAGCCTTCCTTCCCCGTTTTCCATAACTGTTCGCAGACCCGTCAGGGCCCCACCTGCCGAAAGCAGTGCCACCTGGTACGATTCGGGAACTATGTATGTATCCAGGTCCAGGAAAGCCTGCCCTGATCGGCAGGCCTCTTCCACGGATTCGATGTAAGAGCGGTCATGAACCAGGGCGATATCCTCTACTTCAGCTGGTTTTGGATCAATCTTTTCCACCTTGTCCAGGGGCGTTTTATCTTTTAAAGCCTTATTAATATATTCAAGCCGTTCTTTGCGTTCAGGATGGGTATTGTGAGAGTGAAGCAGGTAGTCGGGATGATAGATGATGCCGATCTTTTCTCCATTTAAAGTCATATTAAACCCTCCGCTTAACTAATCTTGTTTTTCCAGGGCCTGGCAGAGCCGATTCCATAAAAAAGGGCTGAATTTTTTTAAGACCACCGGACGGCCGTTATTATTCACAAAAGCGTGCTCAGTATAACCGCTAGCCAGGAGTTCATCTTTCCTTTTTATTTCATAGTTAAAAACCAGGCGCACATTATGCAGGCTTTCCAGGCGGGTAACAATGGTGAGCTGGTCGTCATAACGCGCCGGCTGCTTGTACTCGCAAAACGCTTTGAGCACCGGTAAAAAGATGTTGCTTTTCTCGAACTCCCGGTAGGGTAGTTCCAGGTTACGCATCATTTCGGTGCGGCCTACTTCAAACCAGATCAGGTAGTTGGCATAATAAGCTACGCCCATCTGGTCCGTATCTTTGTATCTTACCCGGACAGTGGTTTCATCTTTTTTCAACTGGTTAGCCTCCATCCTGGTCCTGCTTTCCTATAACACATTCGCCTTGCCGCGATAAATTAGTCCCCTGATCGCATCGACGGTAATTACCTCACCGGCTTTGATCTGTCCGGTGGCGTTTTCCACGCCGACCACGGCTGGTTTTCCGTAGTTTATAGCCACGATGGCCCCATGCGAAGTCAGCCCGCCTTCCTCGGTAACCAGGGCGGCCGCCTTTTCAATGGCCGGCAGGTAATCACTGTCGGTGGCCCTGGTCACCAGGACCTGGCCCTCTTTAAAGCTTTCAAGATCTTTTGCTCCGGCCGCAATGAAAGCTGCTCCACTTGCCGCTTTTTTACCTATGCCTGTTCCTTTCACGATAATATCCCCCACAGTTTCAACTCTCAGTAAATTTGTCGTACCCGAAACACCAACCGGCACCCCGGCCGTGATTACTACCAAATTCCCGTTTTCAATCAACCCTTCCTCCAGGGAGGTGCGGATGGCGTTGTTAAACATATCATCGGTTGAATTTACAGGCGGGCAAATAATCGAATATACACCCCGGGTCAAGGTCAGCTGGGAAGCAACCCGGCGGCGCGAAGAAACCGCCACAATCGGCGCCCAGGGTCTGTACTTGGCAACCATGCGGGCAGTGTGGCCGGATTGGGTTGATGTAATAATAGCATCGGCCTCCAGTTCCTGGGCTATAGTGCAGGTCGAGTAGCTGATCGCATCGGTGACCGTTTTTTTAACCGTCGTGCTCAACTCGTCCAGGATTTTTTCATAATCCAGGCCCTGTTCGGTATGCCTGGCGATCCGGGCCATGGTTTCCACAGCTTCTACGGGGAACCTCCCCACTGCCGTTTCCCCGGACAGCATTACCGCATCGGTGCCGTCAATAATGGCATTGGCTACATCGCTTGCTTCAGCCCTGGTTGGCTGGGGATTACGGATCATGCTATCCAGCATCTGGGTAGCCGTGATCACAGGCTTGCCCAGGCGGTTACACTTGCGAATAAACTCTTTTTGCAGAAGAGGTACTTTTTCCGGCGGTATCTCTACTCCCAGGTCACCCCGGGCCACCATGACCCCGTCGGCTACTTCCAGGATTGAGTCAAAGTTTTGGACCCCTTCTTCGCTTTCGATCTTGGCCAGGATCATGATTCTACCGCCCTGGCTTTCAATCAACCTTCTAATGTCCAGGACATCTTCTGCGCTGCGGGTAAAAGAGGCAGCCAGAAAATCAATATCATGCTCAATAGCCATCTTAATATCTTCCCTGTCTTCTTCCCCCAGGGCCGGCAGGTTAATCCGCGTTCCGGGGGTATTTAGACCCTTGTAACTTTTCAGCTCGCCGCCGTGGATCACCCGGCACTTAATCTCGCGGCCGTTTATCTCCAGCACCTCCAGGACGATCAGGCCGTCGTCGATCAGTACCCTGCAGCCCGGTTTTAAATCAAGGTGCAGATCCGGGTAAGTCACCGAGACTTGATGGCTGCTGCCGGCTGCCTTTTCTGTCGTCAGGATAAAATCCTGCCCGTCCTCCAGGTAAACTGCATCTTTTTCCAGGTCACCGGTCCGCACCTCTGGGCCCCGGGTATCAACCAGGAATCCGGTGGTTTGCCTTTTTTCCTCTGCTGAGCTGCGGATCAAGTTTAGGCGGCGGTAATGATCTTCACTGCTGCCGTGCGACAGGTTGAGCCGGGCTACGTCCATACCGGCATCAATGATTTTTTCGATCTGGTCTACCGTATCAATACTCGGGCCCACCGTGCAAACAATTTTTGTCCGCCGCATTGTCTTATCCTCCCGCATGTTAAATTACCTGGCCAAATCCAGGGTAAGTTCGTAAAGGCTTTCCGGAAAAGGCTTATCTTTGCTTAAACATTCAGTTAGGGGAACCGCTTCGACTTGTTCACCTTTAAGGGCCGTAAACAGGTTGCTCTTACCTTCCATGAGCAGATCGACGGCAGCTGCACCCATCCGGCTGCCCAGCAGCCGGTCTACGGCGCTCGGGCTCCCTCCGCGCTGGATATGCCCGAGAACGGTTACCCTGGTTTCGACATTGATCTTCCGGCGGATCTCCTTGTTGATCTCAAAAACATCTGCCGCTCCCTCCGCCACCACGATAATACTGTGCGTTTTCTGGCGCTCGATCCCCTGAAGCAGCCTCCGGCAGACATCATCCAGGTTCCATCTTATTTCCGGGACCAGGATCGACTCGGCCCCACCGGCCAGCCCCGCTGCCAGGGCCAGGTGGCCGGTATGGCGGCCCATCACTTCCAGGATGAAAACCCTTTCATGAGAAGTAGCCGTATCGCGCAGGCGGTTAACCGCATCCAGGATGGTGTTTACCGCCGTATCAAAACCAATTGAAGCATCAGTCCCGTTGATGTCATTGTCTATGGTTCCAGGAACACAAACTGTCTTAACTCCTCTTTCTTCAAGCGCCCGCGCTCCGCGGAAAGAGCCTTCCCCACCGACCACCACCAGCCCGTTTATACCTTCAGCTTTCAACCTTTCAGCAGCCCGGTCCTGACCTTCCGGTTTATACATCTCTTCCGCCCTGGCGGTAAGCAATACGGTTCCACCCCGGTGGATGATGCCTGCCACCGAACCGAGGTTGAAATCTATGAATGCCTGGCCGTTGAACAGGCCGGCATACCCACGCTGAATTCCAAAAACGTGGCATCCCCTGCTCAACCCCCTCCTCACTACCGCCCGCACGGCGGCATTCATACCAGGTGCATCTCCTCCGCTGGTTAAAACCGCAATCCTGCTCAAGTGTGTTGCTCCTCCTTAACCCTGGTATCGAAACCGCGATCCTGGTATTGTTCGCTTACCGCACCCCGGCCCAGGAGGTGTTCCAGCTGTTTGCGGCACTGCGGATGATCACGAACCCAGTATTCTTTTTCCAGCATCAGCATTTTGTTGTCTGTTTTAAAAAACAGGCACACCGGCACTTCCCCGTTTTCAGCAATCAGGGTGTTTTTTAAATCCTGCAATACCTCCCGATCATGGTTTTCATCGATGACCAGGCGGAAATACTTTTTCTGCTGACTTAAGGGTGTTACTTTTTCAGCCAGGATTTTGACATCTTCCTCTTCTTTTAAATCAGTCCTGCCTTCGATAAGGACCAGGTTGTCTTCATGGAGCAGAGCTCCCTGTCTTTCAAACAGATCGGGGAAAATTACCAGCTCTACACTGCCGGTTAAATCCTCCAGTTTGACAAAAGCCATTTCCTTGTTCTTCTTAGTATATAACCGGCGGACAGCTACAATAATGCCGCCTACTTTGACATGGTGGTTGTCGCCTGCCTCATTTAATTCCGCGCAGCGGGTCAGGTTTTCCATCTCGTCCAGGACCGGCCGGTAGGGCTCCAGGGGGTGGCCTGAGATATATAATCCGAGCATCTCTTTTTCCAGGGAGAGCCTTTCCTTGTCTGAAAAAGGTTCGATCTCGGCCAGGTTGTCAGAGAGCATTTCTTGCTGGGTGCTCGAATCCATTAAGGAAAACATGGACATCTGGCCGTTTTCTCGTTCCCGCTGGGCGCACTGCCCCTGGGCCAGGACGTCCTCGAGGGCGGACAGGTACTGGGCCCGGTGACCGCCAAACGAATCAAAAGCACCGCACTTAATCAGGCTTTCCAGCGCCTTCCGGTTGCAAAGCCTTAAGTCGACCCGGGAAGCAAAGTCGCGCAGAGAAATGAACGGCTTTTCCCGCCTGGCCGTAATAATCGAATCAATCGCCCCGAGGCCTACATTTTTAACCGCTGCCAGCCCGAAACGGATCCGGTTGTCCCCCACCACGGTAAAATGGGTTTCACTCTCATTGATATCGGGCGGCAGGACCTCGACTCCCATGCGGCGGCAGTCGGCAATATATAGGGCCACCTTGTCGCTGTTGGAATAGTAAACCGTCATCAGGGCAGCCATGAATTCCACCGGGTAATTGGCTTTCAGGTAGGCGGTCTGGTAGGCAATCATGGCGTAAGCGGCGGCGTGGGACTTGTTGAAACCGTAAGAGGCAAATTTCATGATCAAATCATACATCTTGATGCCGAGTTCCCGGGTATAGCCTTTCTCCATGCAGCCGGTAATAAACTTTTCCTGCTGTTCATCGAGGATTTCTTTTTTCTTCTTCCCAATGGCCCTCCTGAGCAGGTCGGCCTGCCCCAGGGTAAAACCGGCAATACGGGCGGCAATCTCCATGATCTGCTCCTGGTAGACAATTACCCCGTAGGTTTCTTTCAAGATCGGCTCCAGGTCCGGGTGGGCATACTTGATTTTTTCCCGCCCGTGCTTGCTGTTGACAAAAGTAGGAATCTGTTCCATGGGCCCGGGGCGGTACAGGGCTACCACCGCGATAATATCTTCAAATATATTCGGCATCAGGTCCCGCAGAACTGAGCGCATGCCTGTGCTTTCCAGCTGGAAGATACCGGTCGTTTCGCCCCGCGAAAGCATCTCGTAAGTAGCGGTATCCTCCAGGGTAATATCTTCGATATTGATCTTTACGCCATGCCTCTTTTCAATATTCTTAAGGGTCTCACCGATAATAGTCAGGGTCTTTAAGCCCAGAAAGTCCATTTTTAAAAGCCCCAGATCTTCCAGGGTCCCCATGGGAAACTGGGTTACCACGGCACTGTCGGCCATCTTGTAGAGGGGGACGTAATTGACCAGCGGTTCCTTGGCGATCACAACGCCTGCAGCATGGGTGGAAGCATGCCGCGGCATCCCTTCCACGGCCATGGAAATATCGAGCAGGCGGCGGTACTGCTCATCCTCCTTGTACAGGGCCTGCAGTTCCCGGCTCTGTTCTAAGGCTCTTGCTATGGTCATCTTAACTTCCATCGGGATCATCTTGGCGATCTTATCCACATCGGCGTAAGGGATAGCCAGGGCCCGGCCCACATCGCGCACGGCCGCCCGGGCGGCCATGGTCCCAAAAGTGATAATCTGGGCCACCCTGTCCTGACCGTACTTTTCAAAAACATAGTTCAGGATCCGGTCCCTTTTGTCATCGCAAAAATCGATATCAATATCAGGCATGGAGATTCTTTCCGGGTTAAGAAAACGTTCAAAAAGCAGCCCGTGCTGTAGGGGCTCGATATTGGTAATGCCCAGGCAATAGGCCACTAAACTGCCGGCCGCCGAACCGCGGCCCGGACCAACCAGGACTTCCTCTTTTTTAGCATAATCCACAAAATCCCAAACTATCAGGAAGTAATCCGAGTAGTCCATCTGGCGAATAACCTTTAGCTCATACTGCAGCCTATCCTCGATTTCCGGGGTTATTTCTGCATAACGGGACTGCAGGCCTTCGTAGCAGATTTTTTCCAGGTAGGTATTGGCGTCGCTTCCATCCGGCACATCATACTCGGGCAGGTGCCGCCTGGAAAAATCTTTTTCCACGTTGCAGCGTTCCGCGATACGCAGGCTGTTATCGATCGCTTCCGGGACATCTGAAAACAGTTCGGCTATTTCTTCACCGGTTTTAAAATAGAATTCCTCTGTTTCAAAACTCATCCGGTCCGTTTCATCTACCGACTTGCCGGTTTGTATGCAGAGCAAAACATCGTGCACCCCGGCATCCTGCCGGGACGGGTAGTGGACATCATTGGAAGCCACCAGCGGAATATTTTCATCCCGGGAGAGCTGTTTTAAAACAGCGTTGACTTTTTTCTGTTCAGGAATATTATGGTCATGCAGCTCTAAAAAAAAGTTGTCCCGGCCAAAGACATCCCGGTAAAAACGAGCGGTATCCCTGGCCTCTTCAAGCCGGCTTTCCAGGATCAGGGTCGGTATTTCACCGGCCAGGCAGGCGCTTAAAGCAATCAGCCCTTCGCTGTACTGCTGCAGCAGTTCCCGGTCCACCCGCGGCTTGTAATAAAAGCCTTCCAGGTAACCGGCCGACACCAGCTGCATCAAGTTGCGGTAGCCGGTTTCGTTTTCGGCCAGCAGGACCAGGTGGTACTGGATATCGTCTTTGCGCGGTTCCTTCTGAAAGCGCGACCGGGGAGCTACGTATACTTCACAACCCAGGATCGGCTTAACGCCGGCTTGTTTGGCCGCCCTGTAAAAATCAATCACCCCAAACATAGTCCCGTGATCAGTAACAGCTACAGCAGGCATGTTCAGTTTGGCGGCGCTGTTGACCAGGTAATTGATCCTGGCCGCACCATCCAGCAAACTAAACTCACTGTGGCAATGCAGGTGGACAAAATCAGCCATTATTAAACCCTCCGACTTTGATTCTGGCACATAAGTGTATTTTTCGACCTGCCCGGGCAAATACCTTTTACAAGGTGAAAAATATGGAATATAAAATAAACAGCTGTTGCTTAGCTTTTTTTAAATCACGCTTTATGGTACAATATATTCATTAATACAGGCAAACCTGAAATATAATCCTGAAATCCCCGCAAAAGGA
>PUKV01000054.1 GCA_003550645.1 Syntrophomonadaceae bacterium
AACCAGGGCGGATTTGATTCGGGCCATGGTCCAAAAGTGGGAAACCATCAATGAGAAGTAAAAGTGTTTGAAGCAGCAGGGCATATATTAAAGAATGACGGGGGGACAGGTACTATGGAAAAGCCGATCTATGAAGGCGGGGGCTATAATGTCCTCACAGAAAAAGAAATAAACCAGATCCATGAAACAACCCTCAGGGTGTTGGAAAAGGTAGGTTTTGTAATAAATTACCCTCCGGCCCTCGAACTTTTCGAAAAGAGCGGTGCGACGGTTGATCATGATCAGCACCGGATCTATGTGACCCGGGATCTTGTGTCTCGCTGTATCAAGCAGGCCCCGGCCGAGTTTATCTTTTACGGCCGCCAGGAAGGAAAAGATATTACCATTGGCGGCAAGAAAGTTAATTTTGGCACCGGAGGACTGGCCCTTTATGTCCTGGACCTGGAGCGCAACAAGCGCCCCGGGGCTATTCACGATGTCGCAGAGCTGGCCCGGCTTGCCGACAGGCTTGAATACCTGAATTTTTTTATCAATCCCCTCTATCCGCATGACATCAATATAGAGACTGTGGGTATCAATACCAAGTACCAGGCTTTTTTGAATACCAGCAAGCCGGTTATGGGCGGTATTTTCAGTAAACAGGGGCTGGAAGATTCAATAAGAATTGCCTCAATTATCGCCGGGGGCCTGGAAAATCTTCAGCGCAGACCCTTTGTTGGTTTTATATCTTCAATTACCAGCCCGCTGAAAATAAGCCCCGAGCATGCTGAATATATAATGGAAGTAGCCCGTTATGGCCTACCGCTGGCAACCTCTACGGCCCCAGCAGCCGGCGCGACGGCGCCGATTACCCTGGCCGGTACCCTGGTCCAGCAAAATGCGGAAGCTTTGATGGGAGTTATGCTTACCCAGCTGGTCAACCCGGGGACTCCTGTTCTTTACAGCGCCGTTCCGGTAACCATGGATATGCGGACCATGTCCTTTTTGATGGGCAGTATCGAATCAGGTTTGATGAATGCCGCCATTACCCAGATGGCCCATTATTACCGCCTGCCCTGCTATCTTACCGTGGGGACTACAGACTCAAAGCTGCCCGACGCCCAGGCCGCCCACGAGGGAGCAACCACGGCCATGCTGGCCGCCCTGGCCGGAGGCAACTTTATCCATGAAGCCTTTGGCATGCTTGACGGCGCCCTTACCGTTTCTTATGCCCAGTACATCATTGACAACGATATAGTCGGCAGCTGCCTGCGTACTTTAAGGGGCATAGAAGTCAACCAGGATACCCTGGCCTACGATATTATAGCTAAAGTAGGGCCGGGCGGTAACTACCTCAGTGAAGAGCATACGGTAAGGTACATGCGCACTGAAAGTTTTGCGCCCAAAGCCAGCGATCGCCAGCCCTACCATCGTTGGATCGATGCAGGGAGCAAGGACAGCTGGAAAAGAGCGGAAGAAATCGCTGCGCAGATCCTCCAGGAACCTTCCGAGCCGATTATTCCTCCTGAAATCGATGCCAGGGTCAGGGAGGAATTTCCGGAGCTGGTCACCGTGGAAAAAGGAGACGGCCTGCACTGGAAAACTGAGTCCGGATAATATTTTTATCCATCAATGAAGTTCGAGGGCTGTCAGGATCAGGGGAAAGTTACTACCAGCCTGACTATGTTTTCTTCTTTCTGCCTGAGCATCTCCAGGCCCCGGTTAACTTCCTCCAGAGGCAGTTCCCTGGTGACCGAATAAGACATATCGAGCCTGTTCTGGGCAGCCAGTTCAATGATTACCGGGAAATCAGCCCTGCTCTGGTCGGCGCTGCTCAGTAAAGTCCGTTCTGCCAGGAGAAGATCATGGTAGGGGCTGATCCCTACTTCTTCAGGGCAAATGCCCACAATTACAGTCCTGCCTCCGGTTGCTGTGCAGTCGATTGCCTGCCTGACTGTCACGGGCAGGCCGATTAATTCTGCCGCTACATCGGCGCCGCCGCCGGTCAGGGAAGCTACTTTTTCAACTGCATTCTCATGACCGGGGTTGACTACAGCGGTAGCCCCCACTTTTTGGGCCAGGTCCAACTTGTCCTGGTCCAGGTCCATGGCAATAACCTGCCTGGCTCCCATTATTTTAGCAATTTGCACGGCATGCAGGCCCAGCCCGCCAATACCTATAATTAAAACACTGTCCCCGATTTTGACTTTCGCTCGACTTAAAGCATGGAACGGGGTCGCTACGGCATCGGTAAAAAGCGCAGCCTGGGAAAATGGGATCGAATCGGGAAAAGGAAATGCGTTACGGGCGGGGATTGTCAGGTATTCGGCAAATCCTCCGTCAATATTTTTACCCAGCATTCCAGCCTCGCTGCAGTAATTATCATTTCCGGTACAGCAGGGCATACATTCTCCGCAGGTGACCAGGTAAAAAAGCGAAACCCGGTCACCGACCGCGAGCCCTTTTACAGCTTCACCGCATTCAACAATTTCACCTGCCACTTCATGGCCGAGCGTGATTGGC
>PUKV01000101.1 GCA_003550645.1 Syntrophomonadaceae bacterium
GGCACGGGCAGGTAAATTCCAGTAAACCTGGCAACGAAACTTGCAAAAGGTGGCAGCAAACAGCTCCTAAGCGGTGCCACAGGGACGGTTCAAGCATCCCGAAACGCAGATCAGGCCGAAGGGAAGCTGTAAATTGGGCTGGTACCGGCTCATTGGGAGCAATGATGGCAGTTCAGCCAGTAACAATCAAGCTTGCTTGATCCATGAGGCAATGAAAAATCCGTCCAGGCCGTGAAGATGGGGGTATATAAAAACAGGGCCCGCCCCGGGCGATTGTTCCTGCTTTTCCTGCAGGAACCGGGGCATTAACGGCCAGAGCGCCTGCAGTACAAAGCCCGCACAGGAGGTGTTAAAAGCTTCAACTACATGGCTGGTTTCTTCAGGCTCGGTACTGCAGACAGAATAGAGCAGTTTTCCACCGGGGGGCAGGATTCGGGAAGCCGCTGTTAACAGTTCCAGCTGCAGTTCCTGGAAGCCGGCCAGCTCCGCTTCTTTCCGGCGCCACTTGATCTCGGGCAGCCTCCTGATTACGCCCAGCCCCGAGCAGGGCGCATCAACCAGTACTACATCAGGTGCGGGCAGTACGCAACTTTCTATGTGCCGACCGTCGGCAAGCACAGGCGTGATGCTGTTCAAGCCCAGGCGCCGGGCTGCTTTTTCTACCAACCCGAGGCGGTTCCGGTGCATTTCTACAGCGTAAACCCGCCCCCGGTCTTCGATCATTTCGGCCAGGTGAGTCGCCTTGCCGCCGGGGGCGCTGCAGAGATCAAGGGCAGTGTCTCCCGGGCGGATGCCGGTAAGCGGCGTCACCAGGGCTGAGCTTTCACCCTGGATGGTAAACAAGCCTTTTTTGAAGGCTTCTGTTGACGCCGGGGAAGCAGGGCCTGATACCTGCAGGATACCGGGCACATCAGGGCTTTCACTGGCTTTAAAACCCTCCTCCCTTAAGCTTTTGGCCAGCTCTTCAGCATTAGTCCTCAAGCGGTTGGGGCGGACTGTGGGGTGCGTTATTTCATTATTGGACCGGCACCACTCTTCGGCGCCCTCAAACCCAAACCGGTCCAGGGCCCTTGCCACCAGCCACTGCGGATGGCTGTGAGCCAGGGAGATGTATTCCAGCAGGTTGCGGGAGGGGTCAGGCCAGGGCAGGCGGCCTGATTCACGGACCAGGCGCCTTAAGACGGCATTAACCAGGCCGGCCACACCGCGGTGGCCAAAGCGACGGGCCAGGTGGACAGACTGGTCCACCAGGGCATAGTCCGGTATTCTTTCCATGTACAGGATCTGGTAAGCTCCCAGGCGGAGCAGGTTGCGAATCCAGGGGGTCAGGCTGTTTACAGGACGGCGGTAAAACAGGTCCAGGGCCCAGTCAAGAGTATTGAGCCGCTGCATTGTTCCCCTGCCCATACGGACGGCCAGGGCTCTCTCCTTCGGCGGCAGAGGCCTGAGAAGAGGCGGAAAAGACAGGTTTAAATAGGCGCCGTCCTGTTCGACCCTGACCAGGGCCCGCAGGGCAGCTTCCCGTGCTTTAATGGCCGGTGCTTTTGGTCCAGGCAAAGCTTCTACTCCCCATTTAAGCGCCGGCCCGGTTCAATCCGGTAGCCGCAGCAAAATGAGCCGGCATCCATCGGCCTTTTTCCGGCGGGCTGCACTTCTATTAATTTCAAAGCCCCACCATGTCCGGTAGCAACAACCAGTGAATTTTCATCAGCCTCGATAACAGTGCCCGGCTGCTCTTTACTGCTTTTATATGCTTGCTCCCCGGGATATTTTGCCCACCAGACTTTAATTCTTCTCCCCTCATAAGCAGTATAGGCACCGGGCCAGGGGTTGAGGCCGCGGATGCGGTTGTAAAGCTCTACAGGGCCCAGGCTCCAATCAAGGCGCTCTTCACCGGACTGGAGGGGGGGAGCATATGTGGCCCGGTCATGGTCCTGCGGGACAGGTTCCACTGTTTCGTCAGCCAGGGCATCAAGAGCCCGCACCAGGAGGCGGGCGCCTTTTTCGGCCAGGCGATCATGCAGGGTGCCGGCGGTATCTGAAAGGGAGAGCGGTTCTTTTTCCTGCATAATAATATCCCCGGCGTCGAGTTCCCCGGTCATCTTGATCACGCTAACGCCGCTGAAGCTGGCTCCTTCGATCACTGCCCGGTGAATCGGGGCGGCGCCGCGGTATGCGGGCAGGTAAGAAGCATGGAGGTTAATGCAGCCTAAAGAAGGCAACCCAAGTATTTCCCGGGGCAGGATCCCTCCATAAGCGACAGTTATGATTAAATCCGGAGCCTTTTCTTTCAGCCAGGCTTGAAAGCTGCGGTCGCTAACCCTGTCCGGTTGGGCCAATTCTACCTCGTGCCTGCGGGCCCATTCCGCAACCGGGGCCAGCTGCAGCCTGCGGCCGCGTCCCTTTGGTTTGTCCGGGCGGGTTACTACGCCATCCAACCGGTGCCGGGACCGGTAAACAGCTTCCAGCGATGGAATGGCGAAAACAGGAGTACCCATAAAGATCAGCCTAAGTGATTTCAAGTTGATTCTTCCTCGCTTTTTAGCTCTTCAGGATCGAGCATCCGGATTGCTTTATCCGTAATCAGAATTCCGTCCAGGTGGTCCATTTCGTGCAGTAATATGCGGGCCGGGAGTCCCTCCAGTTTCAGGCGGACTTTCTCACCCTTGCGATTAAGGGCGCTGACAGTGACTTTCTGGCAGCGGGGAACCTGGCCGTACTGGCCGGGAACACTGAGGCAGCCCTCAACACCGATCTCTTCTCCTTCTTTTTCCTCGCAGCGCGGGTTGATCAGGGCATACACTTCCCCGTCCTCCTGGCAGTCTGAGGCCACCAGGATCCGCTTGGGCACTCCAACCTGGTTGGCGGCCAGGCCAACCCCTTCCGCCTCACGCATGGTCTCGATCATATCGTCTATAAGGCGGCTAACGGCGCTGTTAATATTTTTTACCTCCTGGGCACGGGTGCGCAGGACAGGATGATTATCGCTCAAAATTTTTCTTAAAGCCATGTTTTCCCCCCTCTGAATCAAGATAATTATAGCACTACCTGGGGGTTAAAATCTACCGCCAGGCGGACAGGATCGGGGGTTTTGCGACCGTGGTATTCACGGACCACCTTTTTTAGGGCCGGTGCCAGGCGGATCAACTCTTTGCCTTTCAGGATAGTGTGAACCCGGTACTGTTCTTTGATCCGGTATAAAGAGGCAGGAGCGGGCCCAAGGATTTCTGCCCCACCGACTGCCGCCTCCAGGCGATCGGTCAGCCAGACCGCGGCATCAAACACAGCTTTTTCATCCGGCCCGCTGAATAAGAAGCGGAGCAGGTTGGAATAAGGCGGGTAGGCCAGCTGGCGGCGGTTTTCCAGTTCGCTTTCATAGAAAGAAAGGTAATCATGATCAGCCGCCGTAACAATGCTGTGGTGGCGGGGATGATAAGTCTGAACGATTACCCTGCCGCCCCGGGGGCCGCGGGCGGTGCGGCCGGCTACCTGGGTCAAAAGCTGGAAGGTGCGCTCCGGCGCCCTGAAATCGGGTAAATTGAGGGTCGTATCGGCGGCGACCACCCCGACCAGGGTTACGTCGGGAAAATCAAAACCCTTGGCAATCATCTGGGTGCCGATCAGGATATTGGCTTTTCGTTCCCGGAACTGGCGGTAATACAGGCTATGGGCGTGCCGACCGGCCGTAGTATCCCGGTCCATGCGGATCAGGGGCACTTCGGGGTAAAGTTTTTTTACTTCTTCTTCCACACGCTGGGTTCCGGCGCTGAAATAGCGGATCCTGGTGCCCCGGCAGCCGGGGCAGGTTGTGGGGACCGCCGTTTCATGGGCACAGTAGTGACAGCACATGATCTGCCGGTCCATATGCAGGGTCATGGAAACATCGCAGGAGGGGCAGCGGACCACGTGCCCGCATTCCCGGCAGAGCACAAAGCCGGCAAATCCACGCCGGTTAATAAAGAGAAGGGCCTGTTCGTCGCGCTCGATCACCCCGCTTAATTCATCCAGCAGGAGGCGGCTAAATATAAAGCGGTGCCCCGCCTTGAGCTCCTCACGCATATCGACCACATTCACAGGAGGAAGCTGGATCGGGGTCGCCCGTTCTTTCATTTTCAAAAGCACGGCAGCGCCTTCAGTAGCTTCATAATAACTTTCCAGGGAAGGAGTGGCACTGCCGAGCAGGAGGACGGCCCGGTTGTGACGGGCGCGCCACCAGGCAACATCACGGGCATGGTAGCGGGGTGCTTCTTCCTGCTTGTAGGTGGTTTCATGCTCTTCATCAATAACAATCAGGCCAATTTTTTCAAGCGGGGCAAAAACAGCCGAACGGGCGCCCAGGACTACTTTGGCCCTGCCGTTCAAGATCATCTGCCACTGGCGGTTTTTTTCAGCCACGCTCAGCCTGCTGTGCAAAACAGCAACCCGGCCTGGGAATCGCCCTTCGAAATGCTCAATCATCTGGGGGGTAAGCGATATTTCCGGGACCAGGATCATGGCGGTGCGCCCCTGTTCCAGGCAGCAGGCAATACCCTGCAGGTAGATCTCTGTTTTACCGCTGGCCGTAATACCATGCAGAAGCATTTTTTCAGGCTTTTTATCGTCCAGGGCAGTTTTTATGCGGGCAAAACAGGCCGCCTGTTCTTCCCGCAGCAGGTGGGGTTTGGTGAGGGAGGGCCGGTCTTGATCTTCCTTATCTGGGTCAGAGGGCCCGGTTACAGCGGTAACAGTGCGAACCAGACCTTTCTTTTCCAGGCTTCTGATAGCCTGGCTGTTTGCCCCCAGGCGGATCAGCTCAGGCCGGGGCAGGGACCCTTTCTGTTTGAGAAGCTCGAGGGTTTTCTCCTGGGCCGGGGCGCGCTTTAGTTCAGCACCGCCGGCCAGTTCGGTCGGCTCAACCACTTTGATTTCCCCCGGCCTTCTGCCTTTGCGGAACGAAGCCGGGATCATAGCATGGAGAGCATCGATCAGGCGGCAGTAAAACCGCAATGAAAGCCAGCGGCTTAAAGCCAGTTGCTCGGAAGTTAGAAGCGGCTCCGGATCAATGATGGCGCTTATATGTTTAAGGGTCTCAACAGCAGTCTCCCGGGGCAGGCGCAGGACATAACCCTGGCAGCGGCGGTTACCAAGCGGCACTTCCACCCGCAGGCCGGGCTTAATTTTTCCCTGCATTTCTTCAGGAATACTATAGTGAAAAGGCCGATCAACAGCATTGCTGACCAGGTCAATTATTACTTCAGCATATTGAGGCATCTATTTACCCCTGACATTTAATTTGGTATTATTAAGCAAGCCTTGAGGAAAGAGGTTGTGCCAGTGTTGTCTTTGTTTTTTCCGCCCGGACAGGTAATTAAAGAAAATAAAAACTGGTTTTTTATGGCTGCAGCCATATTCCTGGGCTGTTCCATAGTATTTTATATTGCGCCCGTCTTTACCGAACCGGCGGCCGAAGGAGCCATGGATACACAGCTGGAACAACTGGAAGGCATTTTTTCGCTGGTCATGGAAACAACTCCCCCGGTCGGTATTGCCCTAATTTTTATGAATAATTTCTTGTCTATGGCCCAGATGCTCCTGCTCGGGTTTTTAGCGGGTATATCGCCGCTGATTACCCTGGGCATAAACGGTGCCCTGGTAGGAGCCCTGCTTTCGTTCTCAGCGCAAGAAGGTGTGCCGGTCTTACCTGTGATCGTTTTCGGTCTGCTTCCCCACGGTATCTTCGAACTGTTCGCCTTTTTCCTGTGTGCGGCTATCGGCCTTAAGTTTGGTTATCACTGCATCGCTTCGCCCCTGCCCGGGAAAACCCGGGGCCAGAGTTTCCGTTACATCTGGAAAGAAGCAATTTCAATCCTGCCGCTGGTAGTAGCACTCCTGGTTACCGCAGCTGTAATCGAGGTCCTGGTTACGCCGCAGTTGATGGAATTGATTTTATAGCATCCTGGCAATACGGTCGAGGATATAGTGGGCCAGCTCTTCTTTATCCATCAGGGGCAGATTTTCAACTTCGCCGCTGCGATCAATGATCGAAACCCGGTTGGTCGGCACGGCAAACCCGGCGCCGGGTTCTTTTAAGTTATTGATAACTATCAAATCAAGGTTTTTGCGGTCCATTTTTTGCCGGGCATTGTCAAATATATCTTCAGTTTCAGCGGCAAAGCCCACCAGGACCCGGTCTCCCTTTTCTTTACCCAGTTCAAACAGGATGTCCCGGTTTCTGGCCAGTTCGATCATCGACTTACCATCACTTTTCTTGACTTTCTGTTCTGAAACCTCCAAAGGCCGGTAATCGGAAACTGCCGCCGCCTTGATCACCAGGCGGCTTTCTTTGTAGTGTTCGAACACTGCATCAAACATTTCCTCGGTAGTGGTAACATCGACCTTATTCACTCCCGCAGGGGCCTGGAGGTGAGTCTGCCCGCTGATCAGGGTCACATCAGCTCCCCGTTCTGTTAAAGCCCGGGCCAGGGCGTATCCCATCAGCCCGGTGGAAGGATTGCTCAAAAACCGGACCGGGTCGAGCGGTTCCCTGGTCGGCCCTGCACTGACAAGGCTTTTTACACCGGCAAAATCCTTAGGCCTGAGCACCGCCCTGGTAAAGGCGTAAATATCGAGGGGATCGGGCATACGTCCCCTGCCGTAGACCCCGCAGGCCAGTTCGCCGGCTTCCGGATCCATGACCTGGCAGCCGTGCCCGGCAAGTTTCTTGATATTATCCTGAACAACGCTGTGTTCATACATATTGACATTCATGGAAGGTACAATTACTACAGGGCAGCGGGCGGCAAGGTAAAGGGTAGTGAGCAGGTTGTCGGCCAGGCCCGAGGCCATTTTGGCCATGGTATTGGCGGTCGCAGGGGCTATGACCACCAGATCAGTATTCTCCAGGAGATCGATGTGCTGGATCTTCTCTCCTGAACGATCGGCATACATGTTTACATAGACAGGATTGCCCGTCAAGGCCTGGAAAGTCAAGGGGGTAATAAATTCAGTGGCTGCCGGGGTCATGATCACATGCACCTCCGCACCGCCGCGCATCAACAACCTGGCCAGCTCGGCAGCCTTATAGGCGGCGACGCCGCCGGTTACTCCCAGAACTACCTTTTTCAACTGTAACACCCCTATTTTATACCATCACGCTTACGCTCGTATTCAATATTGCCTGCTTCTATCTCCCGAAGGGCGGTTGCAACATCCTTGGTAAGCTCTGCGTCGATTGTTTGCTTGCTGCCGTTGCGCAGCTGGCGACCTCTTTTTGCCGCAGCTATTACCAGGGTGTATTTGCTGTCCACTTTCTCCAGCAAATCATCAATTGAAGGATAGATCATGTAGTTTCACCTCCCCAGCCCGGTGGACAGGCACCGCGGCTGATTCTGCTTTTTTCGGCATCGATAATGGAGTCGATCAAATCGGCTGCTCTTTCTACTGTATCATTTATGACCAGGTAATCATAGAGGCTGTAGGCTTCCATCTCCCGGCGGGCAGTATCCAGCCGCCTGCTGATCCGGTCCGGATCTTCAGTGCCGCGGCCGGTAATTCTCTCCTCCAGGCATTTCATGGATGGGGGGGCCAAAAAGATAGAGACGGCTTCGGGAACTTTTGCCCTGACCTGTCCGGCCCCCTGGATATCAATTTCCAGGATCAAATCCTGTCCGGAAGCCAGCATTTCCCTGACCGCTTCGCGGCGGGTGCCGTAATAATGATCATGCACTACGGCCCACTCCAGGAAGGAATCATCTTTAATCATTTCTTTAAACCGGGGCAGTGTGGTGAAAAAGTATTCTTTTCCTTCTTCCTCGCCGGGCCGGGGAGGGCGAGTGGTGGTTGAAATGGATAATTTCAAAGCTTCCCTGATTTCAAGCAGGTAGCGGCACACCGTCCCCTTGCCAACCCCGGAAGGCCCGGATAATATTAAAAGAATACCTTCGACCATCAACTGCCTCCCCTGTCTTATTCTGTATCTTCGTTTTCAGCCTGGATATCGCTGGCCTGCAGGCGGTGCTTGACCGTTTCCGGCTGAACCGCCGACAGGATGATATGGCCGCTGTCAGCTATAATTACAGCCCTGGTGCGGCGTCCGTAAGTGGCGTCAATCAACATACCCCGTTCGCGTGATTCGCTGATGACCCTTTTAACCGGAGCCGATTCGGGGCTAATTATAGCGATAATGCGGCTGGCAGAAACAATGTTGCCAAATCCAATATTAATCAACTTGATAGCCATGTTAAAACCCCTTTCCCTTTATTATTCCAGGTTTTGAATCTGTTCGCGAATTTTTTCCAGCTCCGCCTTAAGTTCAACAACCAGGTTTGTCAGCTGGTAATCACCGGCTTTGGATCCGATAGTGTTAACTTCCCGGAACATTTCCTGGGCGATAAAATCAAGCTTGCGGCCCGCAGGAGCGGTACCGGTCAGGTTCTCCCGAAAAGCTTTAATATGGCTCCTCAGCCGGACCAGTTCCTCATCTACCCCCATCCTTTCAACAAGCAGCGCACATTCCATGATCAGCCTGGTTTCTTCAAAATGGCCGGCTAGAAGCTCCTGGAATTTTTGTTCGGTCCTGTGGCGGTGTTCTTCTTTAGCCTCTTCCGCCCTTTTGGAAGCCTCAGCTACCATATTGTCCAGGTGCTCGCATCTTTCAAGCAGGTCACGCCCCAGGTTCTCACCTTCTACACGGCGCTGTTCGAGAAGCTGTTCAAGGGCCTCCTGCAGAGCTTCGCTGATCGCCGGCCAGACTTCTTCTTCGGCAACAGAAATGCCGCCTGTTTTAAACAGTTCCGGCATCTGCAGCAGATGCTTTAGTTTAACCTGGTCGGATAACTGCAGGTTCCGGCAGAGATCCTGCAGGGTCCGGTGATAATCTTCGGCCAGGTCGTAGTTCATTTTTACCTGTCGCACCCCGGCCGGGACTTCATCCAGGCCCAGGCTCAACTCCACCCTGCCCCTTTTGACCGCTTCCTGCAGTGTACGCCGGATCCGCTCTTCCAGGGCATACAGCTCCCGCGGCAGGCGCAAAGAAAAATCAGCATAGCGATGATTCACTGAACGTATTTCGGCGGAAAAGGTGAAACCGTTTTTTGTACTGCTGCCTCGACCGTAACCGGTCATACTGTTGATCATTGATATCGTCCTTTAAGAGCATTTATACCCGTTTGCATGCTAAAATTATGGCAAGGCCGGGCATATTCATCTAATTAATCCGTTTTAGGGCTCAAACTCTTTTATTTCTGGAATAATATTAACATCAATTCAAGGCAATCTCAAGGAGTAATTAAGTATTTATCAAGGATGAATCCGCCGTTAAAGGCTATATTGCCAGATTTGGGCCCGAAATTTGCCATGACCGCATTTAAGAATTATACTATACGCTGGGAGTGTGAATTAAAATGGCTTTTGATGCCCTGATCATGAAAGCAGTGACAGAGGAGCTGCAAGAAAAACTTACCGGTGCTGCGGTGCAGCGAATTTACGAGCCGGCAGCTGGAGAAATCATTATGCACCTTTATTCCAGGGGCAGCCAGCCCGGCCTGCTTTTCTCCATTGATCCCAGGTACGCCCGGGTCCATTTGACCTACCGGCGCCTGCAAAGCAGAGATAAACCTTCGCCCTTCTGCATGCTGCTGCGCAAATACCTGGCCGGGGGGCGTCCTGCCTTTTTTATAAACCCTCCCCTGGAAAGAATCCTGGAAATATATTTTGACCCGCCGGAAGGAATGCCTGCGGTCAAACTGATTGCTGAAATCATGGGGCGGCGCAGCAACCTGATCCTTGTCGATGGCAAAGACAATATTTTAGGGGCAGCCAGGACCGTATCCTGGGACCGAAACCCAAAAAGGGCGATTATGCCCGGTGAAACCTACCGGCCCGTACCGCCCCAGGATAAATTGCATCCACTGGAAATGAGTAAAAAAGAGTTTGAGGCAGAGATGATTTCCAAACTTGAAACCGGGAAAAAATCGGAAAACGCTCTGCTTGAAACAGTGGGCGGGATCAGTCCCCTGGTTGCCAAAGAACTGTGCCACCGCAGCGGGTGGCACCACTGCGGTCCCGAAAACAACCTGGAAGCTCTATTCGAAAATGTGAGGAGGCTGTTTGACAAAAGCAGTTCCGGTGAGTTTCAACCGGTCCTGGTACCGGGCAGGAACGACTTTGCCGCATTTTCCCTGGAACACCTGGAGGGGGAAGAGCAGGTTAAATATGACCGGGTCAATGAAATGCTCGATCAGTTTTACAGTGCCTTGATCGAGGAAGACCGGGAAAAACAACTCCGGGAACAGCTAAACAGCGCCGTGGAAAAACGCCTAACCGGCCTGCAAAAGAAGATAAAACAACAGGAACAGGAATTGGCCGAAGCCGGTAACGCTCCCCAGCACCGCCTTTACGGCGAACTGCTTTTAACTTACCAGCACCAGGTCCCCCGGGGGGGAGAAAGCGTAACCCTGCCCCACCTTTATGAACCGGACAAAACGGTAACTGTACCGCTAGATCCTTCCCAAACGGTAAGCGCAAACGCACAGCATCACTTTAACCGCTACCAGAAGGCTAAAAAAGGCCGGGACAAAATCAAAAAACAGATCAGGAAAACACGTTCCGAAATTGAGTACTGCCGGAGTTTACTCTATGCAGTAGAAAACAGCTCAGAAAGCTCCCTGGAAGAAATAAGGCAGGAAATGATCGATGCCGGTTATCTGCGCGAGAAAAGCAAGGAACGGCGTAAGGCCGATAGCGCACCCCAGCCCCTTAAATTTACCACTTCAGCAGGCCACAGTGTGCTGGTGGGACGGAATAACCGTCAAAACGATTACATTACCTTCAAGGCCGCGGCCCGCCGCGACACCTGGTTTCACGCCCGGGAACTACCGGGAGGCCATGTGGTGCTGAAGGAAGCGCCCTTCCCCCCTCCCAGAGAAGATATCGAGGAAGCGGCGTTCCTGGCTGCCTATTTCAGCAAAGGCAGGAACAGCTCGGCAGTGGCGGTTGATTATACAGAAATCCGCCATGTCCGGCGCCGCCCCGGCGGAAAACCAGGATTTGTCTTCTACGAAAACTTCGAAACTATAACCGCCAACCCCCTGGATCCGGACCTGCGCCAACGCTTCCGGCTGTAATCAACACAGAGGGTTGGTATTTGTAATAACCAGATCCAATCCTGAAATAACTGCAATAGTGAATTATAAGTTATCAAGACACAAAAGAACCGTCCCTCTGTGTTGTGGAATAATTAGAACCGTCCCCATTATTCCAGGGTGATCAGGGCTTGTTTGAAATGGGAGGGGAGGGGGGCGGTGAATTCCATGGCCGCGGAGGTGCGCGGGTGGATAAATTTCAGGCGGCGGGCATGGAGGGCATGCGGTTCAGAGAGAGCGGGCGGCAGGTCAGCCCGGCCGCCACCGGAGTAAGTAGTGTCGCCTACAACCGGGTAACCCAGGTAGGAGAGGTGGACCCGGATCTGATGGGTGCGGCCGGTTTCTAGATTAAGCTGCAGGAGGCTGTAGCGTCCGTAATATTTAAGGACCCGGTAGCGGGTAACGGCCGTCCTCCCTCCTTTGACTACTGCCATTTTTTTACGGTGGCTGGGATGACGGGCAACCGGGGCGTCAATCCGGCCCAGGGCCGGCTTGACTCTCCCGCTGACCAGGGCTATGTATTCTCTTTTAATCTGCCTGGTTTTTAACTGGGCTGAAAGAGCCCGGTGGGTATA
>PUKV01000184.1 GCA_003550645.1 Syntrophomonadaceae bacterium
GGTGTATGACCAGGCCGGAAAGGATCTCGGCATTAGCCACCACCAGGGCCCCTCCGGAGGTGACCGGCGCGGTGGCTCCCAGCATGGGAGTGGTGGCATAAATGAGGGGGATATTTTCCGCTGCACAGGTAAGCAGTTTTTCAAGCGCTTCCCGGGAGTGAAATAGCGGCGAGCTGGGCTCGGCATACAAGGCCAGGTTGGGGCGCCTTTGCAGCCGGTCAGCCCCTCCCACCGCCAGGCCGGCCATTTCAATTATATATTCCAGCCCCTTGCGGGTGTAAGCCGTAAAAAGGATCGGCTTGGTGGTGTTTAAAAGCATGGCCTCAAACTGGTGCAGATCGGAAGAATCCACCGGGACATCAGTGGCTACACCCAGCGACATCACAAAATCAGTATGCTCAAAAGCATCTACCAGCAGGGCTGCATTGCGGTTATCCTGCTTGAGCGGCTTACGGCGCTCTCCGCTGCAGGGATCAATGGTGTAAGGAACTTCAGAGCCGGTCCCATAATAAATGCTATTTTTCTCCATGGTTATGGCTCGCCTTCCGTCACGCCCGGAAAGGGCCACTACTGAAGGGGCGGTAGAGAGGGCTTTCTCCACCATCCCAGGCGGAATTCTAACCAGGTCTCCTTCTACCCGGGCCCCACCGTCATGCAGCAAATCCAGGGATTCCCGTTCGTATACTTTCACACCGACCCGTTCCAGGATCTCCAGGGTCCCGCAGTGGATCCGCTCCAGCTGGGCTTCAGTCATAATGTTTAGGCCGATTGTTTCCTGGGATAATTTGTTGACGCGCATCAATCAGGCTCCTCGTCTAATATTTTTAACCTCTAGCCTCAGAGGCGGTTAAATCCTCTTTACTTCCACCTTTAAGTTATACCTTAAGGGTCTTTCGAAACATCACCCTGGCTTTGCCTGACATTCAACAGATCAATAGGCTAATTATCATTTCATATAATAATTAAACTTGCTACCGGTTACCCCTGTTTTTCCTGCATTGTTTTTGCCGCTTCCAGGACGGCTTCTTCGATCTGCTTATAACCGCTGCAGCGGCATAGATTGCCTGATATCGCTTCCCGGACCTGCTCGGGTGAAGGGGAAGGGTTATCCCTGAGTAAAGCATATGCGGACATAACCATCCCGGGGGTGCAAAAACCGCACTGCACGGCCCCCTTTTCTACGAAGGACTGCTGGAGTGGGTGAACTCTTTTCCCTTTCAATGCACCTTCTCTTGTCACGCCCTCGATAGTTAGCACCTTTTTACCTTCAACTTTGCCGGCCGGAACCAGGCAGGAATTAACCGCCTGCCCGTCAAGAAGCACCGTGCAGGTCCCGCATTCACCTTTTCGACAGCCTTCCTTGGTACCGATCAGATTAAAACGACTGCGCAGGAGGTGCAGCAGGCTCAGGGTAGGATCAGCATAAACTTCCGCTTTCTCCCCGTTGATTTCAAATCTTATGACTTGCTCTTTCAACTGCCTTTACCTCCTTTGCCTGTTCAAAGCCCTTTCCACCGCTTTTTTCAAGGCCCGGCGGGCCAGGACTCCGACCAGGTGATAGCGGTATTCCTCGGAACAGCGCAGCAAACTGCCCCGCACTTCCACTTCCGAAGCTGCAGTATATTCAACCTTCCGCCAAATATCCTCACCGGGTTTGCAGCCCAGGACGAGCTTTTCTGTTTCAACCAGCCTGGTTGGAGCCGGTTTTACCGGGGCAATTACCACCCTTACCTCTTCAATGATGTTTTCCCGCAGGCGGACAAAAGCGGCGGAATTAACCAGGGGCAGTGAAAGGGCTTCACGCGGGGCGAAGCGCATAAACGCTGATCCCATTCCCTGTCCACAAGGTTCCACCAGGAAGCGTAGCAGGATTTCAGAGCTGCCATCCACATAGGAGCAGTTGTAGCCGGCGTAAAGGTCTTCAACGAAAGCCTCCCGGCTGCTGCCAGCATGGTTGACCAATAGCGCTTTTGCTCCCAAGGCTACCAGGGCCACAGCCGCATCCGCAGCCGGGGCTGCGTTGACCAAGTTGCCGCCGATGGTGCCCATGTTCCTGACCTGCGGGGATCCCACCCGGCGGCAGGCTTCAGCCAGGGCCTCCGCTTCAGACTGGATTACGGCAGATGCAGCCGCTTCAGTGTGGGTCACACCGGCGCCAATGGAAAGCATTCCTTCGTCCCGGCAAATCCCGAGAATTTCCGGCACAGAGGAAACATCAACCAGGTCGGGAAGGGGCTTTTTTAAATATAAATCGGTGCCCCCGGCTATCACCTGCACATTCCCCCCTTTTTCATGCAGGATCTTTAAAGCCTGTTCAAGGCTGGCAGCAACCATGTAACTCATCTTTCACACTCTCCTCCGGAGATAGCCCGGTATATTCTTTCAGCCGTTAACGGCAGTTCGGTCACCCGGGAACCGGCTGCATCGGCAACGGCGTTGGCTATTGCCCCTGGGACCGGAACCTGCACCACCTCACCCAGGCCCTTGGCCCCGAAAGGCCCTTCGGGATCTTCTGTTTCAACAAAACTGTACTCCATGCCGGGCACATCCATGGCGGTGGGAACCCTGTAATCAGCCAGGGATGCGTTTGCTACCCGGCCCTTATCGAAAAGATAGCCTTCGTAACAGCAGAAGCCCAGTCCCTGGGTCATCCCACCAAAAACCTGTCCACGCGCAGCATGAGGGTTTACAATTCGGCCGGAGTCATGCACTGCTGCAATCCGGTGCACGGTCAGGGCCCCGGTATTGCGGTCCACTTCTACTTCAGCAGCATGAGCGGCAAAGGAATAGGTAACTGAAATATTACCGTAACCGGTTTCATCATAGGCGCTGGGAGGCGGCACGTAGCGTCCCTCACCGTTCAAGGTCAGGCCGCTGGTCCGGTAATGGTAATAGCGGGCCACTTCCTCCAGTTTTAAATCCCGGTTTGAAGCGGTTTCAAGGCGCCCTTCCTGCATTTTAACCGGTTGCCCGGCCATTTCCGATGCTGCCTCTTCTATTAATTTTTTTAGATCTTCAGCGGCAAGCTGGACCGCGCGGCCCCCAATAGTGGTCTGCCGGTTGGCCAGGGCTCCCTGTGAATGGGGGGTTACCAGGGTATCGCGGCAGTATATCCTGACCTGGCGTGCATCCAAACCCAGGACCATGGCTGCAATATGCGAAAAAGCGCCGTATGTTCCCTGCCCGTAATCCTGCTCCCCGGTAAAGACGGTTACCTTTCCGTCCAGTTCGAGGACGGCCCGGGCGGAAGCCCCCCGGAAATCTTGGTTTAACACCAGGCTGCCGCTGGCATGAATACCGGCGCTGATCCCGTAACCGCGGTTTTTTTTGCGGTTGTGCCAGCCGATCCTTGTGGCTGCTTCCTCCAGGCATTCCGCCAGGGCACAACTCTTGATTTGCAAGCCGTGCCCGGTGACATCACCGGCGCGGGTGCAATTCTTTAAACGCAGCTGCAGGGGATCTATCTGCAGTTTTTCCGCGGCCTGGTCGATCAGCGATTCAGAGGCAAAGTTGGCGGCCTGGTTACCGTAAGCCCGGTACTGGGCTGTCGGGACCTTGTTGGTATAGGCCAGGCGGGCCCTGGTCCTGATATGCGGGATGCGGTAAAGTGCATCGTTACGTTCCGATAAAGTTTTTGAAACCCAGGGCGCCTGGGCGGAGTAAGCCCCGTTATCGGTAATTATATCCGCCTCGCGGGCCAGGAAAGTGCCATCTTTTCTGAGCGCCATCCTCATTTTTATTTGAGCTGCGATCATCGGCCTTCCAACGCTAAATTCTTCTTCGCGGGAAAGCTGCATTTTTACCGGCGCACCGGTTTGTAGGGAAAGCAGGCTTGAAAGTAAATAAAGCTTCAGGTTGCCGTAAACCCGGCCCCCGAAACCGCCGCCCATAACCGGCCCAATAATCCGCACTTTCGACAGGGGCAGCTCCAGGGCTGCGCTGATAATCTCGCGGACAACATCGGGGGACTGCAGGGCGGTGTGAATAGTCAAGTTGTCCATGTAATCGCTTGATGCCACGCAGGCTATAGGTTCAAGATAGGTGGGATGGACGGAAGGTATGGAAAACGAGTTCTCCACGACCAGGTCGGCCTCTTTAAAAGCCTGCTCCGGGTCTCCGCGCTCCAGGTCCCGTTCCCAGGCAATATTGCCGGAATATTGTTCATGGAGCTGCACCGCATCTTCCCCGAGGGCTTCGGCAGGATCATAAACTGCCGGCAGGGGCTCGTAATCAACCTTAATGGCTTCCAGGGCCTTACCGGCACTTTCTTCATCAACTGCGGCTACAGCAGCCACTTCATCGCCAATATAGCGAACCCTGTCCCCGGCCAGGGGCTGCTCATCTTCCACCACAATCCCGTAAGGCTTGTTTTTAATAGCTGAAGCCGTAAGCACCGCCCGCACACCGGGAACGGCAAAAGCACCGGCAGTATCGATCCTTATAACCCGGGCATGAGAGTGCGGGCTGCGCAGGACTTTACCGTAAAGCATCCCGGGCAGCTGCAGGTCGATACCGTATACCGCTTTACCGGTAACCTTGTCCCACACATCCGGACCCTGGTTGTAAGCCGGTCCGGGAATACCGGTTTCAGAATTAACACCTGTTTTTTTAGTCACCGGCACTGCTTTCTTCACTCCTTGCACTGTCCTGATAATGATTGTATCCGCTCAGCCGTACTTCATTTTGGATTATTGAAGGCTGCCGGGCAATAACTAATTATTTTATAATAGCGGCCACCTCGACCATAGCCTGCACGTTTTCCATTTTTGCATCCATGGGCACATCGCACCCTGAACTTAAGATCAGGGGGCTCCTGGGGGCGACCTTTTCAATCAGCTCCAGGCAGTACCTTTTCACTTCTTCCACCCTGCCGCGGGCCAGGAGCAGGGCCGGCACATCACCCATTAATATAAAACGATCTCCGTAAATTTTGCCGATCTCGGCCAGGTCGGTGGAACCATCCGTATGGATGATCGTGCCCTCCGGAAACTCGCTGAAATAGGGCAGGTTCTTTACCCAATCACAGTCAAGGTGCAGCATTACCCTCATCCCGGCCCGCTCCAGGGCATCGATAATGTTCCTTAGATAAGGGAAGGCAAACTGCTCGAAATGGCGGGGTGATATCAGGCTGCCCGCCGAACGGTGGGCGGTAATCACTACAGCGGGGATCCCGTAATAGCGGGCGCTATCAACCGCCCCTTTTATAAAATCCGGGACCATGGCTTCCAGGGCAGCAACAACCAGTTCCGGGCAGTTAAAAAGATCTTCAAAAAATCTAAACATGGTCCTGCCTGCGATCAAGACTTCAAAAGGAGCGGTCAAGGCGGCCCCGCAAAGCAGGGGCACACACTCCCGGTTCCAGGCCGCCATGTCTTTTTCGCCTTCCACCCTGACCTGGCTGAATAAATCCGGCAGATCCCGGGCTTCATATCCTGTAAACCGGGGCAGCAGCCGTTCCAGAAAACGGTTCCAACCGTTCTCAGCAATATCCAGGTAGTCTTCCCGGTATATGGTTTCTTCATTTTCACCAAACTGCCATACCGAATTTTCGGGCAGTTCGCGCCCCGGCAGGTAAATACGGTTCGGAAAACCACCGGCGGCATACGAGAAAGGGCCGGGCAAGCGGCCAATTACAAAAGCATCGGCGCCTGTTTCCAGGAAAGTATCGATCACCGCCCGGCGCTTAACCGCCGGGTCTTCGATAAAAAGGCGGGATGAAACGCCCTGCCTTGCGGCGGCAAAGAAATCGAAGTAAAACGCTACCGGAATTTTTTTATCGCCCGGCAAAGGCCATCCTGTCTTGATCTTGTTACCGGGCTCATTTACCCCCCGCTTCAATGTAAACTTCAAACCCTTTCTATAAGCCCGTCAACAGCACTAACCGTCAACAAACTGCTTCAATATTGTATAGCTGTTACTACTTCTTTATCCGAAACCTGCCTGGCGGCCCCTTTTGGACTTGTTGTAATTTCGGGATAGCCCCCCATGATGCTGCATCCTCACCATCTGATCAATGAAAGTGGTCGTTTGCATTCTCAGGATAAAGTGGTAAATGCCTTAAGAAGCTTTTACCTCAAGTAGCTGTTAATTTTCTCCACAACATTATCCGCCAGAGGCCTTGTTGGTTCACGCTCGAGAATTTCGAACGCTTTTTCACGGGCCAGGGCAAAACAATCTTTACTGCCCAGCTTTTCCCAGGTTTCCCACATCATCCGATTAAAGATTGTAGGCGACCAGATTTCCGTGCGGAAATGGTTCATGGTATGCTCCGTAGCCAGGTAATGCCCGCCCGGGCCGGTCTCGACAATAGTATCTGTCCCCAGGGTGTCCCGGTTTATTTTTGTCCCGGACCCGATATAACGGGCAGCGCTGATAAAGTCGTCACACATCACCAGGAAAGGTAGAGAGCCGGTTTTACCGCTGTCGAGGTAACCGACGTCATGGACCAGGTTGGCCCCGCAAAGCTGGTTCAAAAGCAGACCAATCGACGCTTCCATCCCGGCCTGGGCATCCGGCACAGGTGAGTTTGAACAGCCGGCCTCTGTAAAGTTGGGCAGCCTGTAAAACCGGGCCAGTTCCGACATGGCGCAGTAGTTCATGGCCGCATCCGGAGAACCGTACAGGGTGGCCGTGGTTTTCATCTCCATAGGGGTGGCCCCGCCACCGATAATAATCGGCGCCCCTTTCTTTTTCAACTGGGCAATTAAAAGTCCGGAAAGGCTTTCTGCATTCATCTGCACGATAGTCCCGGCCTTGCTGACCGGGCATGTTCCCCCGGCAACAACCCCCGGTGTATAGATAACGGGAACACCGTACTCTATGCAGGCAAACATCTTTGATATACCTTCGTGGGTATGGATCAAGGGCGAAATCGGTTCATCATAAAGAATTATGAAGGGGTGGCTGCGCAACCTGTCATACGAGCCGGCAGCTGCAGCAGCCATGTCAAAAATGGCCCTGATGTTATCTTCATTGAATGAAGTAAAAACAATCGGCCTGGCACAGTTCAGCACCAGGGCTGCAAACTGGTGCATATCTCCTTTAGCCGCCTCGACATCACCGGGGATGGCGTAACTCATGGCAAAATCATAATTGGGCAAATGATCGATCATCCTGGCGGTATTGATAATATCCTGCTTGACTGAACCGCGCCTTTTCCCGGTCTCCAAATCGATATGAAAGGGGAGATCGGACCCGGTACCATAATAGGTATTATTGCTTTCCAGGTTCATGGTCGGTTTACCTTCCCGATCATAGATATTGATCTTGGAAGGCGCCGCCCTGATCGCTTCATCTATAAGCCAACCGGGAATCCTGGCAACACGTCCTTCTACCAGGCAGCCGGCTTCATTTAAGAGTTTTAAAGCCTCTTCATGGTCAACCCGCACTCCAGCCCTTTCCAGCACATCTATGGTAGCGCTGTGGATCTCCTCCAGCTGGCCAGTGCTGAACCAGGTTAACTGCGGCGATAACTGCTCACTGTAATTGGATCGGTATTCGGCTATTTTAGACACCTCCAGGTTATAATCCGGTTATTATTACTACTGCTATTGCTATTGCTTTTATTCAATATTAATCAAGGCCGGAAACAACCTTTAAGCAGCCTGTTTCCGGCAAATTCTTTCAGTTTATGTTCAGGTGGAACCTCACACTATAACCGTACGCCGACCGGTGATGGACCGGATGCATGCAGAGATTACCTGGAAAATGGCTGTAATCACTGCAAACCTAAAGATGATTCAATCCAAGACCGATTGTTTCATGCTCATACCCTTTAACCGGCGCACCGATGGTCCCGTAGAGTACTACAGCCAGCCACTCACCGTCTTCACGGTGTTCAACATTTCTCGGGCCGCGCACCACTGTAAATATCAGGCCGACCGTGCGCAGCATGTTACCCAGACCGAGCTGGCCCCGGCAGATACCGACAAAAGCATCAAGGATGGCATGGTAGAGGGCATGCGTGTCGCGGTAGTAATCTTCACGGATCAGGCCTTCCCGCTGGGCGGCCGTTTCCACGGCGGCAAAAATTTTTTCCGTACTCATTGAGCCCACTTTGCCTTTGATCAGTTTGTAACCGTTATTCTCCGCCGTGGTTTTAAACTGTGCTTCCAGCTCTCCATCTGCCAGGGCGTACATGATCGCATTCTTGCCTATTGACTCCATTATTGCCTGCCGCCTTTACATTTTAGTGGTAATTATTGCGGTAAACCAGCTTATATTATAATACTTTTAGCTTATTTACTCAAATCAACTTCCTGCTGCACCGCTTCAACCAGGCGGCCGGTTTTTACCAGGTCCACCGCCTTATCGATCAGGGGGTACAAAACCCGGTCCCTATGTAGAAAATCCACTTCTTCCCGCAGGCGGATGTGAGCCAGTGAAGTACCGCGGCCGAGGCCCGACGCATTCAGAAAATCTATGGCCTGGCAGGCAACCAGCAGCTCTATCCCAATAACCCGGGCCAGGTTATCCACAACCCGCCTGGCTTTCCGGGCCGCGGTGGTACCCATACTGACATGATCTTCCTGGTTGGCCGAGGAAGGGATGGAATCAACACTGGCCGGATGGCACAACCCCTTGTTCTCGCTGACCAGGGAAGCGGCGGTATACTGGGCGATCATCAGGCCTGAATTCAAGCCCCCCTCTTCGATTAAAAACGGCGGCAGGCCGCTTAGCGAAGGGTTGACCAGCCTTTCGATCCTTCTTTCGGCAATACTGCCCAGTTCAGCAGCGGCAATAGCCAGGAAATCCAGGGCCTGGGCTACAGGCTGGCCGTGGAAATTCCCCCCGGACAAAACCCGGTTTTCTTCAGGAAAAAGAAGAGGGTTATCGTTAACCGAGTTTATTTCTACTTCCAGGATCCTGCGTACATACTCAAGTGCATCAGCAGTGGCCCCATGGACCTGGGGAATACAGCGCAGGCTGTAAGCATCCTGGACCTTATGGGCATCCCTGCCAATTAATTTACTGCCCTCAATGAGGCTGCGGATTTTTCCAGCGGTATATTCATGGCCGCTGTAATTCCTGACCGAAGCAATCAAAGGATCAAAAGCATCGGGGACAGCCTGCTGGGCTTCAAGGGTAAGAGCAGCGGTAACCAGGGCTGCCCTGAACAAGTTCTCAGCATCCAGGTAAGCCAGGCAGCCGATGGCGGTCATGATCTGGGTCCCGTTGATTAAAGCCAGGCCTTCTTTTTCAAGCAGGGTCAACGGCTCCAATCCCGCTGCAGCCAGGGCCTGCGATCCGCTCATCCGTTCACCCTGGTAAAAAGCTTCCCCCTCACCGGTCAGGGCTAAGGCCAGGTGGGCCAGCGGGGCCAGGTCGCCGCTTGCTCCCAGAGATCCCTGCTCGGGAATGACGGGCGTAACCCCCCGGTTCAGCACTTCAACCAGGTGTTCAACCAGTACCGGGCGAACGCCTGAACAGCCCCTGGCCAGGGCATTGATGCGCAGGAGCAAAACAGCCCGGACGACCTCTTCGGGCAGAGGCTCGCCCACCGCAGCAGCATGGCTGGCTACCAGGTTTTTCTGCAGTTCAATAGCGTCATCCCGGGAAATTCTGACCTCACTGAAGCGGCCAAAACCGGTGGTGATGCCATATACAACCGCCTCACTATCAACCAGTTCCTCGAGCATGGCCCTGGATTTTTCAATGCGCTTCACGGCTTCCCTCTCTATGCCGACCGGTATATGGTGCCGCGCTACCCTGCCCACATCTTCAACAGTCAGGCTTTGGCCATCGAGCATCAGGGTACTGCCTGTTTCTTTATAGTGTTTGACCATGTCCATTTCGGTTGGATACCTCCCAGTAAATAAGGAAAGAGCACACGGGATTTAATCATTCCCGGTGCTCCCTCATATCTAGTAAACTATGAGCAGCAGGACTGCGGGTTGTCAATTTATTATCATCTTTACCACTTTCATTTTAACCCCCCGGCCCTGTTTTGTCAAAATTAAAGAGTTCCCAGCGCAAAAGATTTCCAAAATATAGCAAACTTGACGAATGAATGCTCAAAATGTAATATATATATATTGTAAATTGAAAAGAACAATCAGAGCAAATATCAATTTTTGTTGGGAGGATTATTTTTGGGCTTTATAAGCAGTATCCTCCAGTGGTTTTCCGGTTTTTATGATGAATATCTCGGCTTTGTAAGGTTCATCATCCGCCGCTGGGAACAGGTGTTGGAATATACGGCCAACCACTTTTCCCTGGTGCTGACGGTGATGTTTTTCTCCCTGGTTTTATGGATTTCGGTAGGGCTGCTGATCAGCCGCTATGAAAGATTGGCCAATACCACCTTCGGCATAGGAAATATCCTCTTTGTCATCCCCAGCATCTCTGTATTTGGCATCTTTATTACCATCCCCATGCTCGGCCTGGGCAGGACTTCAGCAGCCCTGGCCCTTATTTTATACGCCATGATGCCCATGGTGCGCAATGTATACAGGGGAATCAAGTCGGTGGAATGGCCGATCATCGAAGCCGGGCGGGGTATGGGCATGTCGCCGAGGCAAATTCTGTTTCAAATCCAGATTCCCATGGCCTGGCCAATTATTTTTGCCGGGATCCGGGTTACCGTGGTCATGATCACCGGGATTGCAACTGTGGCCACTTTTATCGGTGAAAGAAACCTGGGCCGGTTTATTCACCACGGTATCGCCAGGGAAAGCGCTGATATGATCATTGCCGGTGCCGTACTGGTTTCCGTCATCGCCATTTTTCTCGACTATATCCTGGGTAAGATCGAATATAAGATCACTTCACCGGGGCTCAGGAAGGAACAGGATCAAAGTTGAGCCTGATTAAAAAACCTGAAACCATGTTTTACCATGTAACCAGGAATTATACTTGCTGCAGCTTTTCCAGACTAAAGAAACTGGACTGAAATCCAGCAAGTGTCGACTTAAGGAGGTCAATGAACCTTGATAATACTCGATCAAGTAGATAAGGTTTTCCCAGGCCAGAACATACCGGCTGTGAAACAGGTAAGTTTTCAGGTTGATGAGGGGAATATATGCGTGTTCGTCGGCCCATCGGGTTGCGGGAAAACAACTATCCTGAGGATGATCAACCGGCTCATAGAACCTACCAGCGGCGATATATACATCAAGGGCCAAAAAGTAAGCGACAAAGAAGTCAACCCCGATCAACTTCGGCGGGAAATTGGTTATGTTATCCAGCAAATTGGACTTTTGCCCCACCGCACGGTTGAGCAAAACGTAGCCCTGGTGCCCCGCCTGCTCAAGTGGCCCGAAGACAAAATCAAACCACGGGTCAGGGAACTTATAGATATGGTCGGCCTCGATCCCGATGAAGTAACCCATAAATACCCTTTCCAGCTCAGCGGGGGCATGATGCAGAGGGTGGGCGTAGCCCGGGCCCTTGCTGCCGACCCGCCGATCATGCTCATGGATGAACCTTTTGGAGCAGTTGACCCGATAGTCCGCGGCCGGCTCCAGGACGAATTTCTAAGACTGCAAAAAGAAATGAAAAAAACGATCTGCTTCGTAAC
>PUKV01000162.1 GCA_003550645.1 Syntrophomonadaceae bacterium
CACTGCTTTCGTCCCAGCTCAGGCCTTTATCTATGCTAAACTCTTGCGGTTCCTTAAGCATGGGATAAACTTTGAGTTTCTTTGCTTCTAGATCAAGAGTATACCTGGTAATGTTGTCTGCGATCTTATTTTCTTCATCCAGAGTGCCTTTATACAGAGTGATCATGCACATTAATAATCAAACCTCCCGCTTTTGCCATAATGGCAGTTTAAAAGCTTACACTGCTTTCGAAGTCGTTATCTATTTCTGCATTACAATTATAGATCTTTTTAGAACCCGGGGAAAGGAAAAAATTTATCCTCCACATTTTTTTGGATAAGCATTCATCGCTGGCAGGCTAAGCCACTCAGGATAAAATTTTGAAGCAATAATTACACGGTCAATAATTAAATTACCATGTCAATTATACGGTCAATTAAGCGGTCATATTAAAAAGGCCTTATATCTGTTATAATATATACATAGTGTTAGATAAAATGTCCGTCAAAAAGCTTCATTATTATTCCCGGGCATAACCACATGACGCTTTGTGTAAAATTAAGGAGAGTTTACAGTGATCAATGATTTCACCGGGGCCGTTATATTATTAGCTTACTACCTTTTAGCTGTAGCCTTGCTGCCAATTTTGCTAAAGTACTGGTTTGAAATTCCTACCGAATATATCCGGAAAATGCACCACATTGGTTATAGTCTTTCCATATTCCTGCTGCTGCATTTATTTAGCACATGGTACATGGCCGTAGGAGCCGCTTTTCTGCTGGTCGTTCTGGGTTATCCCGCCTTATTGCTGGTTGAAAAAGCCCCGTTTTATAAAAAGTTATTCGTAGATCGAACCAAAGGTAAAGGAGAGCTAAGAAAGCAGCTAATTTATGTTCAGCTCAGTTTTGCCCTGCTGATTTTCATTTTCTGGGGACTGCTTGGTACCAGCTGGCATTATATTGCCGCTGTAGCCGTTATGGCCTGGGGCTTTGGAGACGCCGCCGCGGCGCTGGTAGGAAAAGCATTCGGGCGCCGTAAAGTGGTCCACCGTTATGTAGAACGAGCAAAAACTATTGAAGGCACTGCCGCCATGATTGCCGCTGCCTGCCTTGCCCTGTTTTTAACCCTGGTTTTCTACGCCGGAATGTCCTGGCTGCCCAGCTTGCTTATAGCACTGCTTGCGGCACCTGTGTGCGGTATAGTAGAACTTTTCTCCAAGAAAGGTTTGGATACGCTCACCGTTCCCCTGGGCACCTCATTTGTAATCCTTCCCCTGGTGTACTTATTCATTTTCCTGGGGTGGTAAAATGAACACCCTCTCAGAAGAGCAAGTAGCAGGACGAGAAAAAACTTTGATCGCGGCCCTGCTGTTGAGCATGTGGGCACCCCTGACTACCGGAATCGCTGTGATCTTAAGCCGATCGACTACCCAGCTGGCAGACTTTATCCGCCGCAGTGTAGAACTGCTGGCCCTGTTCGTATCCTGGCGGGTATTCAGGTATGTGGAAAAAGATCGGGAAGTCAGCCCCGAAAAAAAAGCCCGCCTCGAGAAAATGGCCGGGTTGAGTGTAGCCGCTGCATTATGCATTTCCGGCTTGATCATGTTTATTGTTACCCTGTCCCGGATTGATACCTTTGAACCGGGAGGAAACGTTTATCCCGGCCTGGCCATTGCCATCCTCGGCCTGATCACCAACTCCTGGTTTTGGCGCCGCTACACTAAAATGACCACTGAACATTATAACCCGGTTATTGACTCCCAACGCCTTATGTACCGGGCTAAAGCGGTGGTCGATTGTTGCGTCATCATTGCCCTGGCCTCGGTGGCCATCGACCCTACCGCTCCAGTCACCCGCTATATTGACGCCCTCGGGTCGATAGCTGTTTCGATGTACCTGGTTTGGAGCGCTGCCGGAACCTTGAAAACAACTTTAAAAAATTACCAGGCCGCACAAGAATATGAATCCGATCAGTAGCCTACAGGGTTTAAGGCTTTGGCGCTACAGCGGCAAAATACGGCCCATGTCCTGGTTTAGGGCTCTCCTGAACACTTCTTTACCGACGACAACATCGCATACAGCAATACCGATATTGCTGCAAACTATCAATTCATCGGGGTGCTCTCGCCCGGGTCTGGTTCCGGCCAGAACTTCTCCCGTTTCACAGGCTATATCAGGCAGCCCACCAGGGAAATAGCCCATTTCAGCGAAAAGGCGGTGTTCTTCAGCACTATCGACGATGTATTTATCCGCCTGCCTGGAAATCGCAGGATCCCAGAAAGTATTGAGGTCACAGGGCAGTAAAGTCTGACCCCGGGAAACCCATTCATCTTTGACCACGGATAACTGCTCGAGTAAAATTACCGTAGCCGAACTCATAACCTCGCAATTCTTAGCCACGGTTTCCGGATCTTCAACGGAGACTATTTCAGCATTAATTTCCGGCTGCACAGTTTTTAACAGTTTAGCTGCAGCTTCTTCTTTAATATCGTATACATAGATTTTTTTCAAGTTTTTCAGGGTGTGGACAATAAAGCGGCAGTGCTCAATGCCCTGCACACCGCAGCCGAACATGCCAAAGGTTTCGGCGCCCGGATGTAAGGCCCCCGCAGCCAGGGCGGTAACAGCCGGGGTGCGCATGGCCGTAACCCAGGTGGCATCCATCAAGGCTAACGGGCAGCCGGATTCCACATCATTCATAATCAGCAGGCCGGTGGTCTGGGGAAGATTAAACCTGGAAGGGTTGGAAGGGTAACACTCAATCCACTTCAGGCCAACTGCATTATTTGTTGGCACGTAAGCCGGCATGGCGTGGTAAAAAACCTCTTCATAAGGATGCACACCTACTTTAGCCGGCATCTCGTAATCTTTCTGCCCGTGTGCTAAAAGAGCGGTACGGGTCAAATCGAGGATATCTTCAATTGTTAATCCTGTCTTTGTAACATCATCCAGGGTTAGGTAAAGCATTTCTTTACCTATATCCAGTTTTTCCTTAATCCAGTTACGTTCTTTAAGCGGATCCATTATTCTACCTCCATTACTCAGATTTAACCCTGGTCGCAATCCAGTTCTTTGAATCCACTCCAGGCATAAGTGCCCGGACTGCTTAAGAAAGCTGCACTTGTCGATCAGTTAGGCTGAGGCTGCACCGGTTAATTTCAAGTCTCTTAAGCAGGCCGGGCAATACCAAAAGACATAGGCTGAAAAGACACCACCGGGTTTAAAATTCACAGGAGTTGACGGTGCGGGGAAAGGGAATAACATCCCTGATGTTGCTGACCCCGGTCAGGTACATCAAGATTCGTTCCAGGCCCAGCCCAAAGCCGGCATGTTTTACCCCTCCGTAGTTGCGAAGCTCCATATACCACCACAGGTCATCTTTCTTAATATTAAAGTGGGCCAGGTTTTGTTCCAGGACATCGGCCCGCTCCTCCCTCTGGCTGCCGCCAATTATTTCTCCAACACCGGGCACCAGTAAGTCCATCGCAGCCACTGTATTCTGATCATCGTTTACACGCATATAAAATGCTTTGATATCCCTGGGATAACCGGTTACAAAAACTGGTTTTTTATAAATCTTTTCAGTCAAACATCTTTCATGTTCAGTTTGTAAGTCATTACCCCATTCCACCGGGTATTCAAATTTCTGGTTAGCTTTTTTCAATTCCTCGATTGCTTTCGTATAGGTTATCCGGGCAAAATCAGAATTGACAATATGCTGAAGCCTTTCCTTGAGGCCTTTATCCACAAACTGGTTGAAAAAGTCCATCTCTGTTTCAGCTTCGCCGAGCAAGTAGTTGATCAGGTACTTAACCATCTCCTCGGCCAGATCCATGTTATCATTCAGGTCTGCAAAAGCAATCTCCGGTTCGATCATCCAAAATTCAGCAGCATGCCTTGGAGTATTAGAATTTTCAGCCCGGAAGGTTGGCCCAAAGGTATACACATCTTTAAAAGCCAGGGCAAACCCTTCTGCTTCCAGCTGGCCACTAACCGTAAGATTGGTTTTTTTACCGAAAAAGTCGCTGGAATAATCGACTGATCCATTATCCGCCAGGGGTGGATCTTTAGGATCGAGGGTGGTAACCCGAAACAGCTCACCTGCACCCTCGGCATCATTAGCAGTTATAATCGGAGAATGCAGGTAAACAAACCCTTTTTCCTGGAAAAACTTGTGAATAGCAAAAGAAAGCAAGGAACGGACCCTGAACACGGCATTAAACAGGTTGGTTCGGGGGCGCAGGTGGGCCACTTCCCTTAAAAATTCCCGGCTGTGCCTTTTAGGCTGAATCGGGTAATCAGAAGGCGAATCCCCTTCCAGTTGCACCTCAGTCGCTTTTATTTCAAAAGGCTGCTTCGCTTGAGGCGTAAGTACCAGCTTGCCCGTGGCTTTGATGGCAGAACCAACCCGCATTGCTGCAACCTGATCATAGTTTGCGAGGAGGTCTCTTTCATATACGATCTGGATGGTATTGAAATGGGTCCCATCATTGAGGGCTATAAACCCAAAAGACTTTTGATCCCGGTTATTCCTGATCCACCCGTTAATTATAACTTCTTTTTCGGCGAAGGCTTCTACTCCGGCAACCAGCTGCCTGACTGTTACTTTATCCATTTTTATCCCCTTTCATTCTCTTAATCATCATAAATTGTCACCCTGATTAAAACCGTGCCTTTAAGCATGTTTTTAATTTAGCCTGCTCGGCTTGAAATTATAACTCAGGCAGGCAAAGTTTCAGTTCAGCTTTTATTTAACAGCCTGGAAGCAGCAAAAAAATATTAAATATTGGATTCCTTCGGGCCAAGCCTTACCTGAAGTCATTTAATTGCTTGAAATACTAAAACTAACCCGTTAAGAGCATAAACATTACTACAAGTCCTGTTAGAGTTACAATAACTACAACGATCAGGACTATGATTACAAGTGTTTCGGCCCGCCTTTCTCTCCTGGTTATGTTTCCTTTTTCCTGTTCCCTTCTTCTTTTAAATAAATTATTGCATTTGGAAAAAGGGTACTTAACTTTGTTCATTAACTGCAGGATATGTTCATTCATATTTAACCTCCTTGCAGTTAATTTTCTGTTTGCTGCCAGGTACTACTAATTAACTATAAACTCAAGAAAACCTGCAAAGCTTTCGTAATCCTAATGAACCAAACTTCGTCAGTTGTCATCTTCTGCTGTTTGGCCACACTGCAAAAAAACACAAAAGAACCGTCCCCCTGTGTTTTACTTGTTTTTTATCTTGGCCCAGCTGTCTTTGAGGGGCACGATGCGGTTGAAGGTCGGCTTTTCACCGCTTGTTGGATGAGGATCATAATAGAAGTAACCTTTGCGTAAAAACTGAAAACGGGAACCGGGGTCCGCTTCGGCAACAGCCGGCTCCGCAGGCACGTTTTCACAGACAACCAGCGACTGCGGGTTAATATTGTCGGTAAAGTCAATGTCACGTTCTTCTTCCGGGTTTTCGATCGTAAAAAGGTTGTCGTAGAGGTTAACTTTGATCCATGCAGCGTGCTCAACTGAAACCCAGTGGATCACCCCTTTTACCTTTTTACCGCTGGTATCGGCACCGCTCCTGGTCTCCGGATCATAAGTGCATTGCAATTCGGTTATGTTACCTTCTGCATCTTTAATCGCTGCTTCGCATTTGATTATATAAGCCCCCTTGAGACGAACTTCCCTGCCTGGGGCCAGGCGGAAAAACTTTTTCGGGGGGTCTTCCATAAAATCGTCCCGTTCGATATATAATTCCCCACTGAATGGAACTGTCCTGGTGCTCGCACTTTCATCACCCGGAATGTTATCCATTTCAGTTAGCTCAGTTTCTCCTTCCGGCCAGTTAGTGATCACTACTTTAACCGGGTTGAGCACAGCCATCAGGCGTGGAGCAGTAGTTTCAAGTTCCTCGCGAATACAATGTTCAAGTAAGGCCAGGTCAGCAGTGCTGTCAGCCCGAGAGACCCCAACCCGTTCCTGGAAATCGGCTATGGAAGCAGGGGTAAATCCTCTCCTGCGCATACCGGCAATAGTGGGCATGCGGGGATCGTCCCAGCCTTCGACAAAGCTTTCTTCTACCAGGCGCCGCAGTTTGCGTTTGCTCATGACAGTATAGGTCAGGTTAAGACGGGCAAATTCGGTCTGGCGAGAATGGAACTTGACTGCTTCGGGGTATAATTCCAGCGCATTATCCACGATCCAGTCATAAAGCGGCCTGTGGTCTGTATATTCTATGGAACACAGGGAGTGGGTTATTCCTTCATGGGCATCAGAAAAGGGGTGATCAAAGTCGTACATCGGATAGATGCACCATTTGTCCCCGGTACGGTGGTGTGAGGCATGTAGAATCCGGTAAATTACCGGATCACGCATATTCAGGTTGCCCGAAGCCATATCAATCCTGGCCCGCAGCACACGGTTACCGTCGGGAAATTCACCTTTGCGCATCCGTTCAAAAAGATCTAAGTTTTCTTCCACAGAACGGCTGCGGTAAGGGCTTTCTTTGCCTGGTTCGGTCAAAGTGCCCCTGTATTCCCTGATTTCTTCCTGGCTTAAATCACATACATAAGCCCGCCCGGCTTTTATCAGGCGTCGGGCAAATTCATACTTGACTTCAAAGTAATCAGAGCTGAAAAACAGGCGATCTTCCCAGTCCGCGCCCAACCACCGGATATCATCCATAATCGAATCAACAAATTCCTGTTCTTCTTTGATCGGGTTGGTATCATCAAACCGCAGGTTAAATTTACCATTAAATATCCTGGCCAGCTCATAATTTAAAAGCACCGCCCTGGCATGGCCTATATGCAGGTAACCATTCGGCTCGGGAGGAAAACGAGTATGGACGCACTTGTCTCCGAGGATTCCTTTTTCTACATCTTCCTTAATCATGTTGTAAATAAAGTTGGTCATCGCTTCAGTTTCACCAGTCATGTTAATCCCCTTTTCAAATACCCGGGAACAGCCCCATATTTAAATTTATTTCGTTTCCAGTTCCCGGGTGCAGGTTAGGCCCTTACTTCTAAAATCTTGCAAAATAATTAGAGTACAATTCAACGAATACCCATGAAAACCTCCCCCGGCAAAACCGCCCTGCCCTCCGATCAGCCTTGTTTGCCGGGGAACAGGAAAATCAAAACGGCAAGGATAAAGCATACTGTCCCTGCAATCATTAATAAATCTCGATCACGGATAGAAGCAGCAAGGTAGATGATCCCGCACAGTAAAAACAAGACCCAACCTGTCAGCTGCAGGCGTTTAATCATTATTCCACCGTAACGCTTTTGGCCAGGTTGCGGGGTTTATCAACTGAACAGCCGCGTGCTACCGCCGCATAATATGCAATCAACTGGGTGGGTACTACACCCAATACTGGAGCGAGTGTATCGCAAACCACCGGCAGGCTAAATATCGATTCGACCTGCCAGGAAACATCTTCAAAATCTTCCCGGGTTACAGCAAATACAGCTCCGCCCCGGGCATTTACAACCTGGATGTTGCTTAAGGTTTTATCAAGAATTGCTTCCTGGGTAGCCAGGGCAATAACCGGCATCCCTTCTTCAACCAGGGCCAGCGGTCCATGCTTCAATTCCCCGGCTGCACAAGCTTCAGCATGGATATATGAAATTTCTTTAAGCTTAAGAGCGCCTTCCATGGCTACCGGGTAATCCAGGTTCCGGCCTATAAAAAAAGCATTATCCCACCTGGACAGGTGCTCACAGTAAGCACGTATAGTAGCAATATTATCCTCAGACAGAACTTGCGTTAGCTGCTCCGGCAGGGCCAGCAGCCCGTCCACAAGCGCTCCTGCTTTTTCGGGCTCTAAAGTTCCCCGGGTTTGTCCCAGGTAGATGGCGACCAGGTAGAGGGCGACCAGCTGTGTCACATAAGCCTTGGTCGAAGCAACGGCAATCTCCGGTCCGGCCCAGGTATACATGACCCGGTCGGCTTCGCGGGATACAGTGCTGCCCACCACATTGGTTATTGCCAGGACTTTGAGCCCCTTTGTATGAGCCATGCGCAGCCCGGCCAGGGTGTCGGCCGTTTCACCCGATTGGCTGATCACAATAGCAAGCTGGTTTGGTTCAAGAAGTGGATCCCGGTAACGAAATTCCGAAGCTACGTCAACCTCGACAGGAATACCGGCCAGTTTTTCAATGGCCATCTTCCCGATTAAACCGGCATGGTAAGCTGTACCGCAGGCTATAATGTATATCTGGTCCAACTTTAAAATCTGTTCGGTTGTTAGATCCAGTTCTCCCAGCTCTACCAGGCCTGAGTCTCGTTTTATTCTTTGTCGTAAAGTTTCCCTTACGGCGGCAGGCTGCTCCATAATTTCTTTGAGCATAAAATGATCATAACCGCCTTTTTCAGCTGCCTCCAGGTTCCAGGTTATTTCAAGGATATCCTTGTCAAGCATCTGCCCATCCTTATTGTAAATCTCTATTTTTTCGGGGGTAAGCACGGCAAATTCACCATCATCCATGACACAGGTTCTGCGGGTATGGGCCAGCAGGGCCGGTATATCGGAAGCCACATAATTCTCTCCTTCCCCATAGCCAATAATCAGGGGGCTGTCTTTGCGAGCGCAAACCAGGCGATCCGGTTCCCTGGAACTGGCAGCTACCAGGGCATAAGAACCTTCAATCTCAGACATGGCCCTGCGCACCGCTGCTAAAAGATCCCCTTCGTAGCAATACTCGATCAGGTGAGCCAGCACTTCACTGTCAGTTTCCGATTTAAACTTGAATCCGGCTTCTTCTGTCAAACGCTTACGCAGGGTGCGATAGTTTTCAATAATACCATTATGGACAACAACAATTTCCCCTGAAGCACTGCTGTGAGGATGGGCATTCAAGTCGGTCGGGGGCCCGTGAGTGGCCCAGCGGGTGTGCCCTATTCCTGCCGTAACCTCTTTATGGTGTTCATTTAACGATTTCTCCAGTTCTGCAACTGATCCGGCTGCTTTAGTGACAATTAACCGGCCATTATCATGCAGGGCTACACCGGCTGAATCATATCCACGGTATTCCAACTTTTTCAGGCCTTCGATCAAAACCGGGCCTGCTTTCCTGTTTCCAGTGTAGCCGACTATACCACACATATATTAATCCTCCATTTAACTCCGAGCTGAGTAATTCAATGCTTGTAATAAATCCTGTCACCCCGGCCGATCATGACTGTTCTTCGGAAATAATTCCGGCCAGGGAATCAGCATATTCTTTTAATTTATCTTCAGGAAGGGAAGCTTCCAGCATCACCCTTATTTTCGCCTCAGTTCCAGAAGGACGAACCAGGATGCGGCCTCGTTTCCCGAGATCCTGCTCAATCTTATTGATCGCATCGGTTATACGCTTATTTTTATCCCAGCCTTCTCTTGTGCCCACTTTTTGATTAACCAGAACCTGGGGCAGGCGTTCCAGGTGGGACGATAATTCTGAGAGAGGTTGCTGCTGCTCCTGGACTACGCTCAATAGTTTTAGCGCTGTTAGCAATCCATCACCAGTTGTAGCAAAATCGGAAAAAATTATATGCCCGGACTGTTCTCCACCAAGATTAAACCCGCCTTCTACCATTTTTTCGAGCACGTAGCGATCACCAACTTTAGTCCGGATTACTTTGAAACCATGTTCTTCGGCCAAAATGTCCAGTCCACCGTTACTCATAACTGTTGCCACCAGGGTATTCTGCTTGAGCAGGTTTTTCCTTACCAGGTCAACTGCGCAGATAGCCATGATTGCATCACCGTCCACTATTTTGCCTTTTTCATCCACGGCTATCAGGCGGTCGGCATCGCCGTCAAAGGCAAGTCCAAGAGATGCCCCGGCAGCTATCACTTCCTTCTGCAAGTCTGCAGTATCAGTAGCACCGCATTCAACATTGATCCTGCTTCCATCCGGATCGTCATGAATCATCCTGACCTTTGCGCCAAGTTGTTTAAATACTTCCCCTGCTACCCTGGAGGCAGCCCCGTGGGCGCAATCAACTACGAGATAAAGCCCTTCCAGGGAGGTTGATGTATTGCTCAGGTGCTCCAGGTATTCCGCGACAGCATCACCGTCATGGAAAGCCTGGCCAAGATCGGCTCCCTCGGGGCGGGGCAGCACATCTTCCGGCATGTGGTAGTGTTTTTCGATTTCTTCTTCCAGGGAATCGGGCAGTTTGAATCCGCTGCTGTGAAATATTTTTAGGCCGTTATCCTCGATCGGATTATGGGATGCAGATATAACCACACCGGCCGAAGCATTTAAGTGCGTGGTCAGGTAAGCAACCGCCGGGGTGGAAATAACACCCAGCAGGCGTACATCACCTCCGACAGAATTAATACCCGCTGTCAGAGACCCTTCCAACATGGTCCCGGAAAGGCGGGTATCACGACCGATTACAAACAGGGGACTTACAGTTTTACTGCCAAGCATCCAGGCTGCGATTCTGCCAATTCTATAAGCAAGTTCAGGGGTTAAATCCCGGTTTGCCACCCCCCTGATCCCGTCAGTGCCAAATAGTTTCTCCAATAGCAGTCCTCCTCACATCTACGGATTTATTTCTGATAAATTTTGCAACTCAGGCATAGCCCGCTAAGCCACAAAAGACGGCTCCGCCGTCTTCCCTTCGGCTTTAAAGCCAGGCTTAAAGGAACTTTTAAACCATCAAGATGGCGCCGCTTATTATAAACAAGGGCAATATGCTGATTAGTTACTAATTATCCAGGTTAGTTCAAACAGGCTTTCATCGCAATAAAATCTTACAGGGCCTGCCTATTCATCGTTTTCATCTTCTTCGTCCTCTTCTTCTTCATCCTCAGGTTCTTCTTCGCGCTCAAATTCAACCCGGACCGTAACCGTTTCGGGTTCGATCAACAGATTTGGCACCGGAGTTTCTTCTTCATCATAGGCGGCGAGTTCAGGCTCAACCCTTTCAACATATTTCATCCCGGATAAATCAATGATAGCCATCACCCGCGCCACCTGTTCAAAAATTGATTCGGGGGCACCAACCATCACCTCTTCCGGTTCAATTGTGTAATCAACCAGCTGCCAACCTTCAGCGGGTTCACCGACCAACTCGATTTCAACCGGGTAATTATCCGAGAGATATTCTTCGATTACCACCCTAACCTGCTCGGGTTCATAGGCAACCACACTAAGGCCGCGCGGAGAGCGACCCTGAACCCGAACCAGGTGACTGCTGGATCCCTTGTCTGATAGATCAACAAAGGCATCCAGTTCATGAATGGCCAGATCCTCGAAATTTTCCGGCAAACCTTCCAGGGCAAGATCAACTGAAGAGGGCATATCGGTGATCACATAA
>PUKV01000178.1 GCA_003550645.1 Syntrophomonadaceae bacterium
AGGCTTCAACGAAAACAGGCAAAGTCCTTTATAAGATTAATCAGGATCACCTCACATCCCCTCGGTAAGATTTCGTCATGACTGAATCGATTCTCCCGGGTAAGATTTTACGTAAGTGATCGCGTTTCGTTGACAATACAAAAGGATGAATGTTATACTTTTTAAGGTTTCAAATATTGTAATGTTTCTAAGATGTTTATTTTGGTTTTGCTCTACTATAACACTCTGAATAAGGAAGTTAATAATAATGGATAACTATGCGCCTGTTGTTGAGAAGGTAGTTCAAGAGCATGACAAAGACCCGGCCAATTTGGTCATGATTTTGCAAGATGTCCAGAATGAATTCAACTATCTCCCCTCCCAAGCAATAAACCTCCTCGCTAAACAATTAGACCTCCCTGAATCCTTGATTTACTCGGTATCAACTTTTTACAAATCCTTTTCCCTTGAGCCGCGGGGAAAACACCGTGTTGATATCTGTGAAGGCACTGCCTGTCATATCAGAGGAGCTTCTATGCTCATGAACCAGATTTCTGAAGAGCTAACCGTTAAGCCCGGCGAAACCACTGCTGACGGTGAAGTAACCCTGAATTCTGTTCGCTGTGTTGGAGCCTGCGCCATGGGCCCGGTTGCAATTATTGATGGTGAATTTTACGGAAATATGACTGTGGGTAAGCTGTCGAAACAGATCAAAAAGTGCTGTGCCGAAGCCGAAACGCCTGAGGCTGAGAAAACACCAGCTGGTGGTAATGGTGAAATTCAAGAACTTGAACTGGTTCCAAAGATAAATGACCCCGAACAGTTTGAAAAGTTAAAGAGGCAGCTGCAGGAGGAAACACCGGTGGACCAGGTGCGGGTTCTCGTCTGTAATGGTACCGGTTGTAAAGCCAGGGGCAGCCTCCAGGTAGCAGAAGCTTTGAGCAGTGAACTGGAAAAAGAAAGCCTGGATATCCCCGTCACCCTTGGTTTGAAAAAAGTAGGCTGCCATGGGTTATGTGAAAAAGGACCGCTGGTGATTTTATACCCGGACAATATTTTTTATACCCGGGTTAAGCCTGAGGATGCCGAAGCGATAGTCCAGCAAACATTGCTTGGTAAAAAAATAGTAGACCGCTTACTTTACCGTGAACATGATGAAGACCCGGGCATTGAAGATTTTACGGAAATACCTTTTTATGCCGGTCAGAAGAAAATTGCCCTGCGCAATGTAGGCACCATTGATCCACTCGATATAAGGGACTATATCAGCCATGGTGGTTATAGTGCCTTTTTAAAAACAATCCAGGAAATGAGCCCCGGAGAGGTTATCGAAACTGTAAAACTTTCCGGTTTACGCGGAAGAGGTGGCGGTGGTTTTCCCACCGGGAAAAAGTGGAGCACAGCAGCCTCACTTGACTCCGATATCCGCTATATAATTTGCAATGGCGATGAAGGAGACCCGGGAGCCTTCATGGACTGCAGTATTATGGAAGGTGACCCACATTCGATCATTGAAGGCATGTTAATTTGCGCTTATGCCGTTGGTTCCTCCAGCGGCTATATTTATGTCCGTGAAGAGTATCCCCGCGCCCTGAAGCACCTGCACCTGGCTATTGAACAGGCCCGGGCTGCAGGGCTTCTGGGAGAAAACATAGCCGGCACCGGTTTTTCTTTTGACATCAGGATTAACCGGGGTGCTGGAGCATTTGTCTGCGGCGAATCAACAGCCCTGATGCAGTCGGTTGAAGGCAAGGTCGGCGAACCGCGGGCCAAGTATATCCGCTCGGCGGAAAGAGGGCTTTATGATAAGCCTACTGTATTGAACAACGTGGAAACATACGCCAACATACCGGTTATCATCAGTAAAGGTGCCGACTGGTTTGCTTCAACCGGTACGAGCGATAACACAGGGACCAAGGTTTTTTCAGTGGTTGGTAAGGTCCTGAATACCGGCCTGGTCGAAGTGCCCATGGGAACCTCACTAAGAACTATTATTTTTGATATCTGCGGCGGGATCCAGGAAGGCAAGCCATTCAAAGCTGTTCAAACCGGCGGTCCCTCCGGTGGGTGCCTGCCGGAAAGCAAGCTTGATCTTCCCGTTGACTTTGACACCCTGACCCGGGAAGGTTCGATGATGGGTTCCGGTGGGATGATTGTCATGGATGAAGATACCTGTATGGTTGACGTAGCCCGCTATTTTACCAGTTACCTGGTGGAAGAATCCTGCGGCAAGTGCTCAGCATGCCGGTTAAGCCTGGTAAATCTGCACGCTATCCTGGAAAAGATCTGTGCAGGTAAAGGTGAGGAAGGCGATCTGGAAAAGCTGGAGAAACTGCTGCTGGTTTTGGAAAATGGCTCTTTATGTGGGCTTGGCAAATCTGCCCCGAACCCGGTGCGCAGCACCCTCACCCACTTCCGTGATGAGTACGAAGCCCATATCAACAAGAAAAGATGTCCTGCCGCAGTATGCAGGAACATGATTACTTATGAGATAACCGATAACTGTACCGGTTGCCGGCTATGTGCAGATGCCTGCCCCCAGGGGGCAATTCTCGGTGATAAAAAAGAAAAACACCAGATTGAACAAGAACTCTGCAACCAGTGCGGTATTTGCAAGGTAACCTGTAATTTTGATGCTGTGATCACTAAAAGTTAACCTTATATATATTTTGTAATTAATCCGGTTAGAGGTTTTTAATACTAAAGGAGAACCCGAAAGGATAATTATGAGCGAAAAGATTAATATAACAGTAAACGGTAGAATACTGGAAACTGAAAGCAGGGTTATGCTCCTTGATATTCTAAACAAAGAGGGTATTAAGGTTCCACAGTTGTGCAGCCATCCTTCACTTCCTCGCAGCGGAGCATGCCGGCTTTGTGTTGTTGAGATAACCAAAGAAGAGTGGAACGGCCAATCGCGGATTGTCACTTCCTGTCTTTACCCGGCTGAGGATGGATTAATAGTTGCCACCCGTTCCCCTGAAGTTCTAAAAACCCGGCGCAACCTGCTGGAGCTTTACCTGGCCCAGTGTCCCGGGGCGGAAGAGATTAAAAAAATAGCTCGCATGGAGGGCATAGATACCACTGCTTTTGAGATTAAAGAAGAAGATGAAAAATGCATATTATGCGGTCTTTGTGTCAGGGCCTGCCAGGACTGCGGACCGGGGGCAATTACAACCCTCGGCCGGGGTGTAGACAAGGCTGTAGCCCCGAACCCTGAAGGCATAGCAGAAGATTGCGTAGGATGCAGGGCTTGTACCCATGTTTGCCCTACAGATGCGATTCCCTTTGAACAGGAAAACCAGGTCCTAAAAATTTGGGGCCGGGATTATGAAATTCCAGTCTGTTCGGTCCAAACCGATATCTGCCGGGGCTGTGGGGTGTGTGAAGAAGTCTGCCCCTTTTCTATTCCCCGGGTAACCATGCAGAAAGATGAACTGCCAGTTGCCCAAATTTCTCAAACTACCTGTGTTGGCTGCGGAATTTGCGCAGGGGCCTGCCCGACTGGTGCAATCCGGCAGAACAAGACGGAAGCCCTTACCGATTTCGAAAAGGTCATCTTTGACCGGGATGTAAAAGGGAAAGACATTATTTTTGTCTGCCCCCGCTCGCCAATGCCTGAAGAAGATGGAGTGGTTCGAGTAAGTTGTATCGGCAGCGTTGATGTCTCAACCCTGCTTTATTGTGCCGCTGCCGGTGCTAACAGTGTGGCATTGATGTGCCGGGACAGGTTAAGCTGTCCTTACCAGAAGGGCGGCGACCTTGGCGAACAATATTACCATGTTGCCGCTCAGTTATTAGATTTATGTGGTTTTCCCCATGGACATCTGCAATTGATCGAGCCCTACCATGGCAAGCATGGCCCCGGTCAAAAATGGCAGGAGGTTAAAGATTCCACCGGTATTACACCTTTATCTGTTAACGAAATATATTCTATGAGCGATGCCGATCCTGACCATACTTCCGGGTTGGACCTGGCCCTGGATATTGTTGCCTGGCTGAAAAAGCGGCCGGAGTTGGAACCGGTTTTGCCGGTTGAACTGGCTGCCGTTTTAGAGGATGGTGCCGGAGAAACAATAGAAGAAGATGACCGGGATTTGTTTTTCCTGGATAAATTACCGGAACTGCACCTGCTCTTATCATTGCATCTTGATAACTCACCTGTGTGGGGGATTTTGGCTGATGCAGCCGAATTGCTTAAAGCCTACAATATGAAGGTTACCCCTGTATTTACAGAAAAAGAATTAGAACAATCCAGAGTAAAAAGGGTGGTTGCATTTGACCGCAGGGCTGCAGGGAAGCTGCTGCCGGAAACCAGCTTACTTACCCTGAACGAACTTGCCGGTGTCACTGATGAGGCAGAGGAAGATAGTTTTACCTACCGCATTGATGCTTTGAAGCGGAAAGAGCTGCTTGATCAATATGCCGGTAGCGCAGAACAGCAATTCTGCTATACGCCTGACCTGTGCTTACAATACGCCCTGCTGCTTCGCCGGGGCAGCTGGCAGCTTTCTTTAAATATGCTGCCTTCAATGCACTTTGCTAATGCCCACGAGATGGAAGAGTTAACCGAAGAGGAGCGGGAGGAAATGAGGCGGATTGGCAAACACCCTATTCTGCCGCCCCTTGAGCGTGAAGAAGTGAAATTTACTTTTAACGAAGATGAGCTGACTGCCCTGGAAGGAGAAGTTATCTCTTCAGCGCTTTATGCTGCCGGTATTTCTGTTCTCGGCCACCACCACCGTGATGGTGGCGCCCAGGGCATATACTGCGTCAACGGTCAGTGTTCTCAGTGTATGGTTGTTGCGGACGGCCGGCCGGTTAAAGCCTGCATGACCCCGGTAAGCCCTGGTATGGAAGTAAAAAGCTTAAAAGGGTTGCCTGAGATTGCTGATGAAAAGGCACCGGAAGAACCGGTTGTCGCCAATCCACCGGTAGTAGAAGTAGAAGTGCTGGTGGTTGGTGGGGGGCCGGCTGGAATCAGTGCAGCCATAGAACTGGGCCATGTAGGCGTTGACTTGTTGATCGTTGACGATAAACAGGAACTGGGCGGCAAGCTAAGCTTGCAAACCCATAATTTCTTCGGATCTGTGGAAGACTGTTATGCCGGTACCCGTGGAGTTGATATCGGGTACATCCTGGAAGATGATATTAAAAAACTGCCTACAGTTAAGACCTGGTTAAACTCTACCGTGGTTGGTGTGTTCAGTGATAAAATGTTCGGCATTGCCGGAAATGGAACTTATAGCCTGGTCAAGCCGAAAAAAGTCCTCTTTTCGACCGGAGCCAGGGAGAAAAGCCTTGCTTTTCCGGGGGCGGATTTACCCGGTGTTTACGGGGCGGGAGCTTTCCAGACCCTGGTTAACAGGGACCTGGTTCGCTGCGCAGAAAAACTATTTATTATCGGAGGCGGTAATGTCGGTTTGATCGGCGCTTACCATGCCCTGCAGGCCGGAATAGATGTGGTTGGCCTGGTGGAAGCACTTCCTGAATGCGGAGGTTACAAGGTCCACGAAGATAAAATTAAGAGGCTGGGAGTCCCGGTTTGGACTTCCCACACCGTCCTGCGTATAGAAGGCAAGGAAAATGTCGAGCGGGTAGTTATTGCCGAAATCGATGATAAATTCCAGCCTGTAGCCGGAACAGAAAGGACTTTTGAAGTTGACACCGTTTTAATGGCTGTCGGCCTCAACCCTGTAAATGAACTTTTCAAGAAAGCACAGGAATACGGGATTGAAGTTTATGCAGCCGGCGATGCCAGTGAAATTGCGGAAGCCTCGGCGGCTATTTTTTCCGGCAAGATTATCGGTCGCAGGATCGCCCAGGCAATGGGAATTGATTTGCCGGTACCGAGTGACTGGGAAGAATTTGGGGAAATCTTGAAGCAGCATTCCAGTGATATGGAACCTTTCAAAGCAGAAAACAGGGAAGACCGGGTCTATCCCCTGATCCGCTGTATCCAGGAGATACCCTGCAACCCCTGCACCGAAGCCTGCCCTAATAATTGTATTGATATGCCTGGATCTATACTCTCTTTGCCGGAGTTCAGTGGGGAGTGTATCGGATGCGGCAGGTGTGTGCTTGCCTGTCCCGGGTTGGCTATAACCCTGGTGGTAAATGACTATGATCCCAACCAGGAAAAGGCCCTGCTAATGATGCCCTACGAGTTTGTTAATGAAACTATACCTGTCGGTGACGAGGTTACCACCACCGACATGGAAGGAAATGTTGTCGGCACTGGCAAGGTTGTGGCCTATAAAGACAGGGAAGAGCAGGACTGCCGCAGGCTGCTGTTTTTAGAGGTGCCTTATGAAGACAAACTAGAAGTTGCCGGCTTCAGGATCAGGGAAATGAGCGAAGGAGATCCCCTGGAAGTGCCTGCTGCTGAAGAGGAAGACCCCTTTATCTGCCGCTGTGAGCGGGTGAGAAAAAGTGAAATCGTTGACGCCATCCGCTCCGGGGTTCGGGATATGAACCAGCTGAAAGCAATGGTCAGGGCCGGGCTGGGCGGCTGCAACGGAAAGACATGCACCGATTTGATTTTGCGAATCTACAAAGAGGAAGGTGTTCCTCTGTCCGAGGTGACACTGCCATCACATCGTCCACTGGTAGCAGAGGTGCATCTTGGTGATTTCGCCACTAAAAAAGAAGAAGATGATGAGGAGGATCAAAATGCCGGCCAATAAAACATATGATGTTATAGTAGTCGGCTGCGGCAGTGTAGGGAATCCAACTGCCTACCATCTTGCCGAAGCCGGTATGAAGGTCCTGGTTTTAGATAGGCGTCCCGCCGCCGGTCAGGGTGACAATAAAGCGGCGATTGGTGGTGTGCGGGCGACCCACTCCGATCCGGGAAAAATAAGCACTTGCCTGGAAAGTATAGATATCATTTCTAACTGGGAAGAGAAACACGGTTTCGATGTGGGGTGGAAGTCCGGTGGCTACTGTTTGCCGGTTTATGATGAAAGTATTGAAAAAAGCTTAAAAGACTTAATCCCGTACCAGAAGAAGTTTGGCCTGGACATTAAGTGGGTTGGACCGGAGGAGATCCAGGAGATTGTTCCCGGTGTTAATCCAGTCGGTTTGAGAGGCGGGACTTATTCACCGGGCGATGGACAGGTTTCTTCTATATTATTGCCGGTAGCTTTTCAACGTGAAGCGATGAAACATGGCGCCGAATACCGGTTCAATGAAAAAGTGATCGGTTACCTGAAAGAGGGGGACAGGGTAACCGGGGTTAAAACAGATAAGGGCAGTTACTCTGCTGAATGGGTTGTCCTGGCTGCCGGGGCAGATGCGGCAGAGCACTCTGAGTTGCTGGGCATCGACATCCCCGTAACCCCTGATTCTCACGAAGCAGGCATTTCGGCTCCCATAGAGCACTTCCTGGAACCACTGGTAGTAGATCTCAGGCCGGGTCCAGAAGGGAAAACCGCAAACTTCTATTTTGGACAAAACCGGGAAGGGCAGATTATCTTCTGCTATACTCCGAAAGAGCTTTTTATCGGAACAAACCGGGAATCAATTTCGGAATTTTTACCGGTACTGGCAGGCCGCATGATAACTCTCATCCCCAGTTTCAAAAACCTGCTGATCAGGAGGATCTGGCGCGGTTGTTATCCAATGACTCCCGACGGTATCCCAATCATCGACTTTGCCAAGGGCCTGGAAGGCCTGATCTTAGCTGTTGGTATGTGCGGCCAGGGATTGATGCTCGGGCCCGGGGCCGGTAAAAATATTGCTTCAATGATTGTGAACGGAAAGCACTGTATACCTGATGAAGCCCAGAACTGTTTCCGTTACGACAGGGATTATAAGGGTAAAGAAGCTCTAAAATAGTAACCTGAGAAAAATTACAACCCGTAAGCGATTGGATGCTCTTTTTATGATGTGGCTGGTTTCCAGCTGCGTCGTTTAACATTGTCTTTGACAAGCCGTTACTAACCCAAAATGCAATTTGGCTTAGACGTTTATTTTCTTTTGGGAAATTGCAGGCCTGCTAAAGAAAACTGCACTCTATGCCCGCTTCAGTTTTCTAGAGCAGGCTGGGCAGTAGCAGGCGATATAAGCTGAGTTACTTCTTTTTTAACCTCCTGGCGTGGAATAAAACTTCAGAGCCGTATTTTGTTCTCAGTTTATCTTTGGTGGCGGTTAGTTTATCTTCCTTTTCATGTTCCGGGCTGGAGCTGAACAGCGACATCTGCGAACCCTGTTCAAGGCCCGAGGCCTGGATTCCGATCAGGCGCCAGGGTGGTTTGGCACAGTGTTTTTCAAAAAGTTCTTTTGCTGCGTTATAAATATCTGAGTCGTTGCATACAGTATCGGGCAGGGTACTGCTGCGGGTTACCGTTTTGAAATCCTTGAAGCGCAATTTCAGGGTAATGGTCCTGGCGGCAATCCCGGCGCAGCGCAGCCTGTAGCCTACCCCTGCTGCCAGTTCCAGTAAGACAGCCTGGATCGCTTCCCGGTCATGAATGTCTTCAGGAAAGGTTGTTTCTTCAGAAATCGATTTAGCTTCTTGTTCAGTTTCAAATCCGCGCTTGTCAATGCCGTGGGCATAACTGGATATGGTTTCCCCATGGCTGCCCAGCAATTGAACCAGGGCCTCCCTGGAATAGTTAGCCAGGTCCCTGACGGTATTAATACCGAGGTTATTCAGCTTGCTTCCGTTTACCGGGCCTATCCCGGGGAGGATTCTGACCGGCAGGGGCCATAATTTTTCTTCAACTTCTGCGGGCCACAGCATGCCCACGTTGTTTGGCTTGGCCTGGTCACAGGCAATTTTCGCCAGCAGCTTGTTTGCAGAAACTCCTACGCTGATCGGTAAACCGAGCTCTTTTCTAACTTTTTTGTGAATGGCTTTTCCAGTTTCCAGGCCGAGGCCTTCTTTTACAGCCAGGTAGGCTTCATCTATGGAAACCACTTCGATATCGGGAGTGAATTGCTCAAATATGCCCCGGACCTGCTGGGACATTTCTTTATAGCGCCACATCCTGCCTTTTAATACCACCGCCCCCGGGCAGAGAGAAAGGGCTTTTTTCATCGGCATAGCAGAGCGAACACCATATTTTCTTGCTTCATAGGAACAGGTTGAGACCACTCCCCTGCCTTCCGGATTACCGCCCACCAGGACCGGCTTATCCTTGAGAGAAGGGTTGTCCAGCAGTTCTACTGAAGCAAAAAAGGCATCAAGATCACATAGCAGGACATCACAGTTCTTCATTATAAAATTATCCTAATTTTTTTTACAGGCTTTGTCAATCATAAAACCATCCGGTAACCGGGGGCGTGATATAATATAAAAAACGCTGTGGGTATTTGAATTAGTGGCTGGCGGATATAAAGCAGCAGCAGGGCTCAATGAGGTTATTATCAGGGATAACCCAGATTATTATGCTGGAGAAGGTTTAAGTACGGGCTTAACCCGGGCAACAGTGATTTTGTCCGGGAAAGGTTATTGGGGCAGGAGAATTTATGATGGACTGGATTGATCATGAGCGGGTAATAATTGAACGTTGCAATGGTGTAAATGGAGAAGTCCAGCTCCAGCGCCGTGGTAAAGAATATGAAATAATTTATAACGGTGTTTTTTTAATGGCTTCTTATAATGGTATTTCCGAGAGAGCAGCAGTTAGTGACGCCCTGAAGATGGTTGACCAGGGATCAAGCAGCTATTTGAGTGTGCTTATGGGCGGCCTGGGGATGGGGTTCAGTTTACAGGAAGCCCTGGAGTGGGAGCAGGTGGGCCGTGTAGTAGTGGCCGAAATTGAACCGGCTGTAATCAGTTGGAACCGGTCTTACCTGAAAGAAACAAATAACGGGGCTATTAATGACCCCCGGGTAGAAGCAGTTAATATAGATTTTACAGGTTTGATTGAAGAGAAAGCTGCGGCAGCAGAAAAAGACCCGGCCCGTGCTTTCCATGTTGTGATGGTGGATACAGATAACGGCAGCAGCTGGCTCAGCCTTCCTTCCAATGAGTACATTTACAGGACTGAAGGTTTGGTTCAGATCAACAAATGCCTTTACCCCGGAGGGGTGGCCTGTTTTTGGTGTTCGAACCGGGAAAAGGTATTTGAGAAGCGGTTAAGAAATTACTTTCAGGAAGTTCATTTCAAAACGACAGAAGAAAAAACGGGGCAGGAAAGCGCCTATTACCTGGCTGTAAAGTAATTGGTTCTCACCAGTAACATGATGAGAAGTTGCCCTGTCCATTCAGAGGCTGCTAAAGGGTGGAATATCATTACAGGGGTTGCATTTATGCTGAGATTGTTTTTAAAAAGCCAAAAGTGGCTTTCGCGCCAGTTTGACAGGATGCTTCCCGGCAAGTTTCGCCTCGATGGACAAACCGACTACCAGGAGAATATTGTCCCGGCTTACTTGAAAGAGAACCAGCGCATATACGATATTGGAGGCGGGAAGCGCCCTTATTTAAGGCCGGGGGAAAAGGATAGATTAAAAGCAGCTGTAGTTGGCCTAGATATCAGCGCAGAAGAATTAAGAAAAGCTCCAGCAGGAGCTTATGATTACAAGGTATGCAGGGATATAGCCACCTTTAGGGGCAATAATGATGCAGACCTGGTTATATGCCAATCTTTGCTTGAACATGTGAGTGATGTTGAAGCAGTGTTTTCTGCTTTTTACAGTATTCTTAAACCGGGCGGCCTGGCCCTGATTTTTGTTCCGAGCAGGAATGCATTATATGCCCGGTTGAATTTGTTAATCCCGCAGGAATTTAAAAATACTCTTCTTAATACCTTTTATCCCAAATCTAAAAAAATACAGGGTTTTCCCGTATATTACCATAAATGCACTCCCCGGGATTTAAAACATCTAGCAGCTGCCAATAACTTTTCTGTTTTAGAAGAATTCTATTACTACAATAGTGTTTATTTCCGGTTTTTCTTTCCATTTCACCTGTTATGGAGGGTGTGGATACTGTCATACTACCTGTTTTCAAAAGAACAGTCTGCAGAAACTATTGCCCTGGTGTTTAAGAAGCAGAAAATCAGAAGAGGGTATTGACAAGCTGTGTTTACTGTGTTAACAATAGGGAAACTTTAAATTGATAAATGCCTTGATCGGGAAGAGTAGGTATGTCCGGGGTGTAACAGCGAGCCGGCGGTAGTGGAAAGCCGGCACATACAGGCATACTGAATGGGCCCGGGAGCAGCGGATTGAAAGCAGGATTTATTTGTGAGTAGACTCCGACGGAAACCTCGACCGTAATAATGAGGGGGGTATCAGCTCATAACTAT